>SLKB01000408.1 GCA_007134805.1 Paracoccaceae bacterium | reverse complement strand
TCGCGCGCCTCGGAGGCCAGCTGCGGCTCCAGCCCCGGCAGGCAGACCAGAAAGATCGGAAAGACGCGTGCGCTCATGCCTGCGCCGGTAGCGCGGATCGGCGCGGGATGCGAGGGGTAATCGCTGCCCTAGCCTGCGAGCTTGTCCATCGCCTTGGCGAGTTTCACATCCAGATCCGACAGCCCGTCCACGTCATGCGTGCTCAGCGTGACGGTCACGGTCTTGTAGACATTGAACCATTCGGGATGATGGTCGAGCTTTTCGGCCCAGAGCGCGGCGCGGCTCATGAAGCCGAAAGCCTCGACGAAATTCGCGAAGGTGAACTCCTTGGCGATCGCGTCGCGCCCGTCGACCTCTGCCCAGCCTGTCGCGCGCAGGGGCTCGAGGACGCTGCGGTCAGTCAGTTTTTCGGCCATGGTTTTCCTCCTGGTCAGTCTTGCGAAAGGGGGCGAATTCGGCCAGCGCGTCCATCTCGCGCGTGATCGCCCGCGTCTCGTCGCGCAGGTAGCGCGCGACGGCGTCGTGAAACCCCGGTTCGGGAAAAAGATGCAGTGAATGCACGCGGCTGGGCATGTATCCGCGCGCAAGCTTGTGGGTGCCCTGCGCGCCCGCCTCGACGCGCCCGAGCCCCCGCGCGATCGCATGATCCATCGCCTGATAATAGCAGAGTTCGAAATGCAGGCAGGGGTGATCCTCGATGCAACCCCAGTAGCGGCCAAACAGCGTCTCCTGCCCGATGAAATTCAGCGCCCCGGCGACAGGCACCCCGTGGCGCTCGGCCAGCACCAGCAGCACGTCGTCGCGCATGCTTTCCTGGACAAGGTCGAAAAACCCGCGCGTGAGATAGGGCGTGCCCCATTTGCGCGCGCCCGTGTCCTGGTAGAACTGCCAGAACGCATCCCAATGCTCAGGGGTCAATGCGTCGCCCGTCAGGCAGCGGATCTCGCCGCCAAAGCCTTGTGCTGTCGCCCGCTCCTTGCGGATCGTCTTGCGCTTGCGCGACGAGAGATCCGCCAGGAATTCCGCAAAACTGCCATAGCCGCGGTTTTCCCAGTGGAATTGCTCGGTCACGCGGTGCAGGAAGCCCTGCGCCGTGCCGCGCGCGGCCTCGGCCTCGGTGCAGAAGGTGACATGCGCGGATGACAGGCGGTTGTCGCGGGCGATCTGCGCGATCGCCTGCAGGATCGCGGCCGTGCCGACCTCTTCATGGCCGGGGCGGCACAGGAAGCGCGGACCTGTCGCGGGGGTGAAGGGCACTGCGCATTGCAGCTTCGGGTAATACCGCCCGCCGGCCCGTGTGTAGGCCTGCGCGAAGGCATGATCGAAGATGTATTCGCCCTGCGAGTGGCTCTTGGCGTAATGCGGTGCGCAGGCGATCAGCCGGCCCGCCTGATGCACCAGCACATGGCGCGGCTCCCAGCCGGTGCCGGGACCGACCGAGCCCGATGTCTCGAGCGCGCGCAGGAACCGATGCGTCGTGAATGGATCGCGCGGCGGAGCTGTGCCACCTGGATTGGCGCAGGCATCCCAGTCGCTGGCGTCGATCTGGCCGAGATCGGTGATCAGACTGACCGAGAGCGCCGCGCCATCCATCATCCCATCGCGGCCAGCATCGCAGGCCCGGACGACAATTCGCAGGTGCCGCGGCCCTGCTCGACATGCAGGATCCTGACCACGCCATCCTCGACCAGCATCGCATAGCGCACCGACCGGCCCATGAAGCCCACTTGCGGCGCATCGAAGATCATGCCGACCGCCCGGGTGAATTCGCTCGCGCCGTCCGAGACAAGCGTGATCCCGGCCGTGGTGGCGCCCGTCTCATCGCCCCAAGCCTGCAGCACGAAAGGGTCATTGACCGCAAGGCAGATGACCTCGTCCACCCCCTTGGCCCTGAGCGCGTCATGCACCGACAGGAAGCTTGGCATATGCGCCGAATGACAAGTCGGCGTGAAGGCGCCGGGCACAGCGAAGATCACCACCTTGCGCCCCTCGGTCAGGCGCGCCATCGACACTTCCTGCGGGCCATCGGGCGTCGCGCGGTTGAGGGTCGCATCGGGCAGGCGATCCCCCTCGGCGATGGCCTTGGGTTCGGCCTGGACTTCGGCAATGCTCATGCATTGGCTCCTTGCTGCTTTATCATTACATCCTCGGGCGATATAGCCTCGCAGGCGAGGCAGGCCAGTGGCAACGGAGTGAGCATGGACAAAATCGTCGCGATCGGCGCCGGGCAGGCCGGGGCGTCACTGGTCGCGCGGCTGCGCGGCGCAGGGTTCGATGGTCGGATCACCCTGATCGGGGACGAGGGCGTGCCCCCCTACCAGCGCCCGCCGCTCTCGAAAGCCTATCTGATGGGCGAGATGGCGCAGGAACGCCTCTTCCTGCGCCCTGAGGCGTTTTATGCCGAGCACGCAATCGAGTTGCGCCTCGGCACCCCGGTCAGCGGCATCGACCGCGCCGCGCGCCGGGTTGCCCTCGGGTCCGAGGTGCTGGACTATGATCACCTGATCCTGTGCACCGGCGGTGCACCGAACCGCTTGCCGGCGGCCTTGGGCGGCACGCTGCAAGGGGTTTTCGTGATCCGCTCGCTTGCCGATGTCGACGCCCTCGCCCCCGAGGTGGTGGCCGGGCGCCAGGTCGTGATCCTGGGCGGGGGCTATATCGGGCTCGAAGCCGCCGCCGTCGCCGCGAAACTCGGCCTGCGCGTGCATGTGATCGAGGCGGCCCCGCGCATCCTGTCGCGTGTCGCCGCGCCAGAGACTGCGGACGCGATCCGCGCCCTGCACCACGCGCATGGGGTCACGATCCATGAGGAGACTGCAGTGGCCCGCATCGAGGGGGCAGGCCGGGTCACCGGCGTTGCGCTGCAGGACGGCCGGCACCTGGCCGCGGATCTGGTGATCCTCGGTATCGGCGTGCGTCCGCGGGTCGGGCTGGCCGAGGCAGCGGGGCTCACGCTCGACAACGGGATCGCGGTCGATGCCATGGGGCGCAGTTCGGACCCGCGCATTTGGGCTGCGGGCGATTGCGCGTCCTTCCCGTGGCGCGGCCGGCGCGTCCGCCTGGAGAGCGTGCAGAACGCGATCGAGCAGGCCGAGCTTGTGGCCGACAACATCCTGGGGGCCGCGCGCGCCTATGACCCGGTGCCGTGGTTCTGGTCGGATCAGTATGACCTGAAACTGCAGATCGCGGGGCTGCATGCGGGCTATGACCGGGTCGTCACCCGCACGGGCCCGGCGCGCAGCCATTGGTATTACGCGGGCGATCAGTTTCTCGCCGTCGACGCGCTGGGCGATCCGCGCGCCTATATGGTCGGCAAGCGATTGCTGGAGCAGGGCCGCAGCCCCGACCCGGCGCGGTTGCGCGACCCACGGGTCGAGCTGAAGGATCTCCTGCGCGCATGAGGATCATCGGCGGGCGCTACCGCGGCACCAGACTTGCCGAGCTTGGCGCGGGCGATGCGGCCGCGCATCTGCGCCCGACCTCGGACCGGGTGCGCGAGGCGATCTTCAACCTGCTGATCAATGCCGGCCATGGCACACGGATCAACGGTGCGCGGGTGCTCGATCTCTTCGCGGGCACGGGTGCGCTCGGGCTTGAGGCACTCTCGCGCGGGGCGGCGCTATCTGTGTTCGTCGATGACGGGATCGCGGCGCGCGCGCTCCTGCGCCAGAATATCGAGAAGCTGCGCGTGATGGGCGTAACGCGCGTCTTCCGCCGCGATGCGACCCGGCTGGGCGAGAACCGCGACGCGCCCTTCGATCTCGTGTTCCTCGATCCGCCCTACGGCCAGGACCTCGGCGCGCGGGCGCTGCTTGCTGCCCGCGCGGGCGGCTGGCTGGCACCGGACGCGCAGATCGTGCTTGAGGACAACGCCCCCCAGGTGCCGCCCGAGGGCTTCAGCTTGCTCGATCAGCGCCGCTACGGCGAGACCCATGTCACGCTGCTGGAATGTCAGCCTCCGCCCTGAGCCCGCGCCGCCGCCAGCGTCAGCGCGGGTGAAAGCGCCTCGGGGTCCAGCACCAGCTCGATCAGCGCGGGGAGCCCGGCGTCAAGCGCGCGGGCGAAGGCGGCCTCGAAATCCTCGGTCCGTTCGACCTTTTCGCCATGCGCGCCATAGGCGCGCGCCAGCGCAGGGTAATCGGGGTTGAACATCTGCGTGCCGCTCACCCGGCCGGGATAGGTCTTTTCCTGATGCATGCGGATCGTGCCGTACTGGCCATTGTTGCAGATGATCACGATGATCGCCGCGCCATGCTGGCAGGCAGTGGACAGCTCGTTCTGCGTCATCTGGAAGCATCCATCGCCCGCAAAGCAGATCACCGCGCGGTCGGGATGTTCAAGCTTTGCCGCGATCGCCGCCGGCAGCCCGTAGCCCATCGAGCCCGAGGTCGGCGCCAGATGTCCGGGGAAGGCGCGCGCGCGCAGATAGCGGTGCAGGAAGGCTGCATAATTGCCCGCGCCATTGGTCACGATCGCATCATCGGGCAGCATGTCCGAGAGCTGGTGAATGACGGCTTCGAGCTTCACCGCGCCCGGCGTCTCGCGCGGGGTGACCCAGTCGAGATACTCGGCCCGCGCCGCGCGCGTCCACTCGGCCCAGTCCGGATGCGCCGGCGCCGCGCGCCCCGCGAGCTTGGCGATCACATCGACTGCAGGCGCGGCAAGGCCAAGATCGGGGCGAAACACCCGCCCCAGCTCGTCCGGGTCTGGATGGACATGCAGGATCGTCTTGCCCGGCGCGGCAGGATCGACCAGCGTGTAGCTGCCCGTCGCAATATCGCCCAGCCGCGCCCCCAGCACCAGCAGGCAATCCGCAGCCCGCATCCGCGCGGCGAGCGCGGGGTTCAGCCCCACTGACAGATCGCCCGCGTAATTGGGGTGGCGGTTGTCCATCCGGTCCATCCGGCGAAAGGTGGCGCAGACCGGCAGATCGAATTCCTCGGCAAAGGTCGCAAGGTTCCGCGCGGTCGCCGCCGACCAGACCGACCCGCCCGCGATCACCAGCGGGGCCTTTGCCTTGCACAGCAACTCGAGCACGGCGTCGATCTGTTCCGAGCAGACCGAGGGCGGGGTCGCGGCCACCGCCGGCAGATCGGGTACATCCGCGCGCGCCGAGAGGATGTTTTCCGGCAGCGCCAGCACCACCGGACCCGGCCGTCCCGCCCGCGCCTGATGAAACGCGCGGCTGATATATTCGGGCAGACGTTCGGTCTGGTCGATCTCGGCCGCCCATTTCGCGATCGGCTTGAAGAATTCGCGGTAATTGACCTCCTGGAAGGCCTCGCGGTCGCGGTGGCGATTGTCGATCTGGCCCACGAACAGGATCAGCGGCGTCGAATCCTGCCGCGCCACATGGATGCCGGCCGCGCCATTCGTCGCGCCGGGCCCGCGCGTGACGAAGGCCACGCCGGGCTGGCCGGTGAGTTTCGCATGCGCCTCGGCCATCATGACCGCGCCGCCCTCATGGCGGCAGACCACATTCTCGATCCCCGACTCATACAGCCCGTCGAGCGCGGCCAGAAAGCTCTCTCCCGGCACCGAGAAGACGCGCCGCACGCCCTGAATCTTCAACTGGTCCACCAGTATCTGCCCGCCATGGCGCATGGCCCGTCCTCCTTCTTGCGCGTTGCGTGGTCTGCATGTTGGGCAAAAGGGCGCGCAACCGCAAGCGATCCACATTTGCCAATCCGCTGTGGCAGGTTAGCTAACGCCGAGACGCTGAAAACAAGAGGATGGTATGGCTCATTTGAAACTCGTGGGAATTTGCGGATCACTGCGCAAGGACTCCTGGAACCGGAAACTGCTGCATGCGGCCAGGGATGCCTTCGGCCCGGCACAGTTCACCGAAGGCAACCTGCGGCTGCCGCTTTTCGATGAGGATCTCGAGGCGCAGGGCATGCCCGATGAGGTGACCGCGCTCAAGCAGCAGATCAAGGACGCCGATGCCGTGATCATCGCCTGCCCCGAATACAACAAGGCCCCGCCGGGTGTGCTGAAGAACGCGCTCGACTGGCTCAGCCGGGGCGGTGCGCCCTGGGCAGACAAGCCTGTGGCGATCGTCTCGGCCGCGGCAGGGCGCGCGGGGGGCGAGCGGACGCAATTCGCGTTGCGGCTGATGATGGTGGCCTTCCGCCCCCATCTGTTGCAGGGCCCCGAAGTGATGCTGGCCGCACCGTCCAAGGGCTTCGACGAGGCCGGCAAGCT
>SLKB01000083.1 GCA_007134805.1 Paracoccaceae bacterium | reverse complement strand
CCGTGGAAGCGCGGATGCCCGACCGTGCCGAGCGTTTCGTAGGACCACAGCACATCCTCGACCGTGACCGGGCTGCCATCGGAAAAGCGCGCCTCGGGTCGCAAGGTGAATTCCACGAAAGAGCGCGCCTCGTCCGTCTCGACCGATTCGGCCAGAAGCCCGTAAAGCGTGAAGGGCTCATCCCAGTTCCGCCCCATCAGGCTTTCATAGACCAGGTATTGCAACTGCCACGGTGAGCGGCCGCGCAGGATGTTCGGATTGAGCGAATCAAAACTGCCAACCTCGCCCTGAACGATGCGCCCACCGCGCGGTGCATCAGGGTTCACATGGGGCAGATGCTCAAAATCTGGTGGGAGTGCAGGCGCGCCATACATAGCTATGCCGTGCTGCGGCCCGGCAACGCTTGCGTCAGGGGGCAGCATTGCGAAGGCTGCAAAAGTTAACGTGGCAAGGGCCGGGCGAAAGATTGTCATGCGGCGCGAGGCTCCGGTGCGGGATGCTGGTCTGGTTTCCCGGGACGCTACAATGCGTTGTCTGAGTTTTCAAACTTTTAGCTTGGAACATTCAGGCAGAAGGGTTATATCTTACAGCACTGCTCGATAGGTTTCTTGCCTGTATGAAACCTGCCTCAATAACTGCGCCCGCCTTGTGCGGGCGCTTTTTTTTGCCTCCCGCTTAGGCCGCGCGCTTGGGGCAGAGGGTGCCTGTCCTCTCTGGTCATCGCGGCGCGCGCGACTATGCTGCGCAGCGCAGAAACCATCACAGGAGCGGATGTCATGGAACTTTCGGGAAAACGCGCAGTCGTCACGGGGTCGAATTCCGGCATCGGGCTGGGCATCGCGCGCGCCCTCGCCGCGGCCGGAGCCGAGGTCGTGATCAACTCCTTCACCGATGACCCGGCCGACCACGAGCTTGCCGCCGAGATCGCCGCGCAGACGGGCAGCCCCACGCGCTACATCTCCGCCGACATGTCGAAGCCCGAGGACTGCCGCGCCCTGATCGAAAAGGCGGGTGGCTGCGATATCCTCGTCAACAACGCAGGTATCCAGCATGTCGCCCGGATCGAGGAATTCCCGGTCGGGAAATGGGACGCGATCATCGCGATCAACCTCTCATCGGCCTTTCACACCACCGCCGCCGCGCTGCCTGGCATGTATGCAGCGGGTTGGGGGCGGATCGTCAACATCGCCTCGGCGCATGGGCTGACCGCGAGCCCCTACAAGTCGGCCTATGTCGCGGCCAAGCACGGGGTGGTGGGGCTCACCAAGACGACGGCGCTGGAAGCGGCGGGCAAGGGGATCACGGCCAACGCGATCTGTCCGGGCTATGTGCTGACCCCGCTGGTCGAAGCGCAGATCCCCGACCAGATGAAGACCCATGACATGGATCGCGAGACCGTGATTCGCGAGGTGATGCTGCAGCGCCAGCCCTCGAAGGAATTCGCCACGATCGAGCAGATGGGCGGCACCGCGGTCTTCCTGTGCTCCGACGCGGCCGCGCAGATCACCGGCACGACGATTTCGGTCGACGGGGGCTGGACCGCGCTGTGACGCCCCGCGGCGCTACCACAGGTGGTGGCGCGCGAAAGCGGGCGCGCCGGGGTCGAGGGGCAGGCAGATCGCCCTGTCACCCGCGTGCATCCCGCGCAGCTGCCCCGCGTCCTGTGACAACAGGCTCGGGTCAAAGCCCGGGTCGCGTGTCATCAGGCACTGATCAAGGGGCGTGATGAATTCGGGCCAGAGGGAAATGAGCGGCAGCGCGTGCTCGCCTGCCGCTGCAAGGGCCAGAACAAGCAGGAAATGCTCCATCTTTCCGACCTTTCGTGATCTGGGCCAGGCATCCGGGGCGCTGGGGAGGCGTCGATAGCACCCCGGATGCCCGGGTGTGATCACCAGCTGAGAATGTTGCGAATGGTATCGCGCGGATTGTCACCGGCCTTGTAGAGCCCCCCAGTGCTGATCATCGCGAACAGCGCGGATTGCTGTGCGCCGGTCAGGTTGCTGAAATCGGCATCGGGGACGAGCCGCTGCAGCTTGACTTCATCGCTGCTGTTCAGGATGTTCGCGAAACTGGGCGATGCGCCAGCCGTCATGCCGGCGGCGGCGATGGCGATGCTTGCAAGAATGCGTTTCATGATAAGCTCCTCTGGGTCGGGTTGCTGTGTCCGGAAGATCCGGTGAAGCGTGATGCTTCATGTCCGGGAATACGGGGGGCGGACGGGCGCTGTTACATCACGCCCAATCGCCGCATCATCACCGAAATGTGGCCCTGCGTGACCGTAACGCCGCCAAGTGATCGGCAGTAAATCGCCACCCTAACGCGCGGTAATTCCCGAAACAAAGAGTCACGGACGCGTGATAATGCGCGCGAGCCACGCTGTATGCGGTGGGATACAAGAATTTGTGAGCGCCACTCCTCCCCCAGGCGCGGGCGGGACACGACCGCGCGCGCGCCCAGTCGCGCCGCGAATCTGCGGGAATCATTTGCGCGCGCTGGCCGTCGGCAGGATCAATCTTGCGCCCATGGGCAGAAGGGATAGACCTGAGCCCGAGTGTTCAACGGCAAGGAAGCGCACGCGATGGCAAAACGAATCAACCTCGCACTGCAGGGCGGCGGGGCGCATGGCGCCTTCACCTGGGGCGTTCTGGATCGGCTGCTGCAGGATACCGATATCGAGATCGCCGCGATCTCGGGCACCTCGGCGGGCGCGCTCAATGCGGCTGCGCTGAAGGCGGGCTGGGCGCGGGCGGGCGCGCAGGGCGCGCGCGTGATGCTCGACCGGGTCTGGCACCAGGTGGGCGCAGTGCATGACCTGCGCCTGACCGGCTGGATCGCGCAGGCCCTGCCGCCGGTCGGCATGATCAATTCCTGGATCGAGAACCTGATGCCGGTCTCGCCCATGGATGTGGCAGCCCTTGTCACCAGCCCCTATCAATACGGCCCGCTCTATCGTAACCCGCTCGAGCCCGTGGTCTCGTCGCTGAACTATACCGAGGTCTGCGCGACCGACGGGCCCGATCTGCATATCGCCGCAACCAATGTGCGCACCGGCAAGATCCGGGTCTTTTCGGGCGAAGAGGTGACCCCGGATGTGATCCTCGCCTCTGCCTGCCTGCCCACGTTGTTCCGCGCAGTCGAGTTCCGCGATCCCAGGACGGGCGAGATCGAGGCGTTCTGGGATGGCGGCTACACGGGCAACCCCGCGCTCTTTCCCCTGTTCCGCCCGGATCTGCCGCGCGACGTGGTGATCGTGAACATCAATCCGCGCCGGCGCGACGAGGTGCCGCAAACCCCGCAGGAGATCCAGAACCGGATCAACGAGATCAGCTTCAACTCGTCGCTCCTGCGGGAATTGCGCGCGATCCATTTCGTCCGCGAACTGATCGCCGAAGGACGCATGGAGCAGGGCTCGATGAAGGATGTGCTCGTGCACATGATCGCCGATGATGACCTGATGAACACGCTCTCGGTCACCAGCAAGCTCACGCCGACCCCCTATCTGCTGCACAGCCTCAAGGTGGCCGGGCGCAAGGCCTGCGAGAGCTTCCTTGTCGCGCACAAGGCCAAGCTCAATGAGGAAGCGACCGTCAATCTTGAGCAGATGTTCGGTTGAGCACTGGCGGCGCGGCAGGGCCCTGCGGCACAGCGCCGGGGCCGCGCGCCTTGCGCGAATCGGGATAGACGAGCCCGGCCGAGATCACGAGTTTCGCGGCATCCTCGATCGGCATGTCCAGCTCGATCACATTGCGGCGCGGCACGAACAAGAGGAAGCCCGAGGTCGGGTTGGGTGTCGTCGGCAGGAAGATCGAGATGATCTCGTCCGGCCCGCCCAGACGCTCGCCCACCTCGCCGCGCGTGGTGGTCGAGATGAAGGCCACCGCCCAGAGCCCGGGGCGCGGATATTCCACAAGGCAGGCGCGGTCGAAACTCGGCGCCTTGCGCGCAAGCACCGTGTCGGCGATCTGTTTCACGGCCGTGTAGATCGAGCGGATCACCGGCATCGATTCGACGATCCGCTCGCCCCAGTTGACCAGCGTGCGCCCGATCAGCCCCTTGGTGAAATACCCCATCACCAGCGTGAAGACGACGAAGAACACAAGCCCCAGGCCGGGCACGTCCCAGCCGATCATCGCCTCGGGGTGAAACCGGCGCGGCACCACCGCCAGCACCAGCCCATCGATCCAGGTGATGACATTCCACACCAGCCAGATCGTCAGCACACCCGGCGCCATCACGGCCAGCCCCGCCAGGAAATTGCCGCGCAGGGATGCGATCAGCCCGCGTTTTCCGTGATCCGAACTCATCGCTGTCTCATCGTCTCAGGGTTCGCGCAGAACATGGGGCAGGGCGGGGCGTTATGCAAGCGCACGCGCGATCGCGGCGGCCAATCGCGCATTGTTGCGCACAAGTGCGATATTGGCCGTGAGCGTGGCGCCCTCGGTCAACGCCGTGAGCCGCGCAAGCAGGAAGGGCGTCACTGCTTTCGCGGCAATCCCTGCGGCCACGGCCTCGGCCTGGGCCTGCGCGATCAGCGGCGCGAGCGTCGCGGCCGGGATCTCGGCTTCGGCCGGGATCGGGTTCGCGATCAACTGCCCGCCGCGCAGGCCAAGCGCCGCGCGCATCCGGTGCGCGCGCGCGATCGCGGCCGGATCGTCCAGGCGCAGGGCCGCGCGCAGGCCCGAATCGCGTGACCAGAAGGCGGGCAGGGCATCCTGCCCATAGGCGATCACCGGCACGCCCAGCGTCTCGAGCATCTCGAAGGTCTTCGGCAGATCGAGGATCGCCTTCGCCCCTGCGGCCACGACCGTGACCGGCGTCTGGGCCAGTTCCTGCAGATCGGCCGAGATGTCGAAACTCGCCTCGGCCCCGCGATGTACCCCCCCGATTCCGCCAGTGGCAAACACCTCGATCCCGGCAAGCCGTGCGCAGATCATCGTCGCGGCGACTGTCGTGGCCCCCAGCGCGCCCTGCGCCAGCGACACGGCCAGATCCGACCGGCTGAGCTTGAGCGCGTCGCGCGCCTGCGCCAGATCGCGCAGCGCGTCCTCGGTCAGCCCGACCCGGATCGCGCCCCCCATCACGGCGATGGTCGCAGGCACCGCGCCCGCCGCGCGGATATCGGCCTCGACCTGTTGCGCCATCGACAGGTTCTGGGGCCAGGGCAGGCCATGGGTGATGATCGTCGATTCGAGCGCGACGATCGGCGCCTCGGCCGCGCGCGCCGCCGCAACCTCGGGGGAAAACTGCAGGAAGGATTGCGCGTCTGCCATCGGCTCACTCCACCTCAAGGGTCATGATCTGTCGCCCGGCCGCAGCGAGTGCCTGCTCGAGCGCGGGGCCGCGCGCGGCCCCGCGGTGCTCGGCCGCGACATGGGCTGCGACAAAGGCATCGCCGGCGCCCGTGATGCTGCGCGGGCGCAGGTCTGCGGGGCTGCGGCTCAGGCACTGCGCGGCATCGGCATCGCTGGCCGGGTTCGGCCCATCGGTCACGATCGCCCGCGCCGCCCCGCGCGCGCGCAGCGCCCGCGCGGCCTCGGCCGTTCCGGCGAATGCCTGTCCGGACAGCACCCCGGCTTCATCGAGGTTGCAGTAAACGCAGACTTCCGGATGCTTGAGAAAGGGCGCCAACCGCGCCGCTTTCGCGCTGGAACTGGCCACCAGCCGCAGCGCGCAGCCCTCGAAGACCGGCTCGCGCGCGATCGCGGCCAACGCCGCGCCTGTCAGCCCGGTGTCGAGGATGACCATGCCGCGCCAGCCTGCGCCCCAGCGCCCCTCCCGCAAGGGATCGAGCAGGGCCGCCCCCGCCGCCTCGAGCGCGTGGCAATCGGCCAGCGCCGCGACAAGCCCCTGCGCATCCTCGATCGCCAGATAACGCCCTGTCGGGTGCGCGGCACTGCGCAAGAGCCCCGCAGTCTCGACCCCCGCCGCCTGCAGCGCGCCCGCAAGCGCCGCGCCGTCGACATCCGCGCCCAGCGCGGCCAGAAGGGCAGGGCGCAGCCCCTGCCGCGCCAGCGCCACAGCGATATTCAGCGCCACGCCGCCGGGCCTGCGCATCACGCGCCCCGGCACGTCATCGCCGCGCGTCAGTCGCCCCGCGCTCCGGCCCAGCACATCCCAGTGCGCAGCCCCGATACAGATCACCTCGATGCTCATCCGCCTGACCTGACCGATTTCGCGCGGCGCCACAAGCGGCTCTGGCGGGCCGCGCCGCGCAATGCTAGGCCCCGCGCCATGATCGAGGATTATGCCGAGCGCCTGTTCGCCCATTT
>SLKB01000381.1 GCA_007134805.1 Paracoccaceae bacterium | reverse complement strand
GCCTCAGGCGTGATCTTAAACTGCGTGCGTGGTCGCGCGACTCGCTTGGACGCCCGGAACAGGGCGCACTGGGTGAGCGTTTTCTTCATGAATTGCGACAGCGATCAGTTGATCAACCGTCCCATCGCTGCGGCGACATCCGCCATGCGGCATGAAAAGCCCCATTCATTGTCGTACCACGCCAGCACGCGGACCGTGCGCCGCCCGACGACCTTGGTCTGATCTGGCGCGAAGATTGACGAATGGGGGGTGTGATTGAAATCGATCGACACTTTCGGTTCGGGGTCATACGCCAGGACCGAACCCATAGGGCCGGACGCTGCGTTGCGCACGATCAGATTCACCTCTTCGGCGGTCACGTCGCGCCCGGCCTGAAATGTCAGATCGACAGCGCTGACATTTGGTGTGGGAACACGAAGCGCCGTACCATCGAGCTTGCCGGCAAGCTCCGGCAGCACCTCGCCCAGCGCCTTGGCCGCGCCGGTTGATGTCGGGATCATCGCCATCGCGGCGGCGCGCGCCCGGTAGAGGTCCTTGTGACGGCGGTCGAGGGTGGGTTGGTCGCCTGTGTAGCTGTGCACAGTGGTCATGATGCCCGACTCGATCCCGATGGCGTCATTGAGGACCTTGGCAAGCGGAGCGAGGCAGTTCGTCGTGCACGATCCGTTCGAGACGACATGGTGCTCGGGGCGGAGGCTGCGGTGATTGACGCCATAGACGATGGTCGCGTCGGCCCCTTTCGCAGGGGCCGAGACGAGCACCCGCGCAGCACCACGTCCCAGATGTACTGCAGCCTTGTCGCGAACGTTGAACTTGCCCGTGCATTCGAGCACGACATCGACGCCCTTCCAGTCAAGTTCCTCCGGATCATAGGTGGACATCACCTTGATAGGCCCGCGCCCGAGATCGAGCGTGTCGCTCTCGACCCGGATCGAACCCGGGAAACGGCCATGCACGGAGTCGTATTTCAGCAGATGTGCGTTGGTTTCGATCGGGCCAGTCGCATTGATACGCACGACCTCCACATCGTTGCGTGCGCTTTCGGCGATATGGGCGAGCGTGCAACGCCCGATCCGCCCGAAACCGTTGATGCCGACTGTGATGGTCATACCCGAATACTCCGCCAATTCTCCGTCCCTTTGGTATACTGTTGGTGAAAGCAGTGAGAAAGGTGAAAATCCTTTTCATCAAAATGCGTTAGCGCAATCTGCTCATTGATAGCGCCAACGTTTGCAAAACGCATCATGACGGATCATCCATTGCCCATCGCGTGCGCACTCTTGCACCCGCAGGCGGCGCGATGCATGAAGGGGTCTCGCCCCGCGCCAGCCATCGCAGGAACCGGCCCCTCTTGACCCTTTTCGACAACATTATCGGCCTGATCGACATGCGCTCGTTTTCCTCGGTCTGGTACTGGATCGTGCTTGCGCTGTTCTGGTCGCGCATGTCGCAATTCACGCTAGGCGTACCATATGACGTGATCATGCGCGCGCGGCGCAACGCAGGGCAGGATCTGGCCGACATGACCACGCTGGCGGGAGTGCATGTGCGGCGCAAGCTAGAGCTGACGCGCCGCGCAGGCCATTGGGTTCTTGCGTTCTTTGCCGGGCTGCTCACGCTTGTCTTCATGCTGGCCTTTGTCTACATGCTTGAATTCGCGCAGGCGGTCTTTCTGCTCCTGATGCCGTTGGTGATGGTGCGGCTTTTGGATCTGCGCCTCGCGCTCAAAATCGAGCGGGAAAACATGCATGCCGAACGACTCGCCCGGGCCCTTCTGCGACATAGGCTCTGGGTGCAGGTGCTCGGCATTATCGCGATCTTCGTGACCGCTGTCTGGGGCATGTTCGTAGTCATGTCCCGCTCGGTGCTTGGGTGGGGTGGCTGAAAGACGCAACGGGTGATCAGATGGCGGTTGAGCACAGCACTCCTCCGAAGGTGACAGGGGCCCCCCGTTCCACGCCTAAGCCTGGCCTGGCGAGGATCACGTTGGGAGGCGCGCCCGAAGGGTATGATGCCTGTCTACTCGCGGAAGAGATCGCGAAGCACGGAAAAAGCGTGATCCACGTGGCGCGCGATGACAAGCGCGCCGCCGCCATGGCCGAGGCCTTGAGTTTCTTTGCGCCGGACTTGGCAATCCTGCGATTTCCCGCCTGGGATTGCCTGCCCTATGACCGCGTCTCGCCCAATGCAGAGGTCGCAGCGGCGCGCATGGCAACCCTTGCGGCGCTGGCGCAGGGCGTCCCGGGCCCCTACATTTTGCTGACAACGCTGGCTGGCGCGCAGGCGCGCGTTCCCGAGCGCGCCGTGCTCGCCGCGTCCACCTTCCGGGCTGAAGTTGGCCGCAGGATCGATGAGACAGGCCTGCGGGCCTGGCTCGTGCGCATGGGCTTTTCTCAGGCACCCACAGTGACCGAGCCGGGGGATTTTGCCATCCGCGGCGGTATTTTCGACATCTACCCGCCTGGAGCGCTGGGGCCTGTGCGGCTTGATCTCTTCGGGGATGTGCTCGATGGTGCGCGCCGCTTTGACCCTGAGACGCAGCGCAGCCGCGACAGCCTGAAGATTGTGGAACTCGCGCCCGTCTCCGAGATTATTCTCGATGAGGCCGCGATCACCCGCTTCCGACAGAATTATCGCATCGAATTCGGCGCCGCGGGCAGTGACGATCCACTCTACGAGGCGGTGAGCGCGGGGCGCAAGCATCAGGGGATGGAGCATTGGCTACCCTTTTTTCACCTCCGGCTTGAAACGCTGTTCGACTATCTCCCCGATGCAGCTGTGGTGCTTGATGCGCAGCTCGACGCCGCACGCCATTCAAGATGGGAGGGGATTGCCGATCAATACGATGCGCGACGCGAGGCTATGAGCGCCAAGGGACAACTCGGCAGCGTCTACAAACCCTGTCCGCCCGGGCTGCTGTATCTCGATGACGAAAGCTGGACGCAGGCGCTCTGTGATCGAAGGGTTCTGCAGTTTGATCCGTACCGCGTCGCGCCTGGGCCTGGCATGGTTGATGCGGGTGGTCGTCTGGGGCGCAATTTCGCGCCTGAACGACAGGCGGGCAGCAATGTCTTCGATGCGCTGGTGGCCCATGTCGCGACCCAGATCGAGACGGGTTCTGTTGTCATCGCAAGCCATTCCGACGGGGCGCGTGAAAGGCTGAGCGGGCTCCTGGCAGATCACGGTGCACCGGGTGCGCGCGTGATCGGCGCGCGCTCCGAGATGCAGGCGCGCGGCGGTGTCCATCTGGCCGTCTGGCCGCTCGAGGCCGGGTTTACCGCGCCGGGCCTGACGGTGATCTCGGAACAGGATGTGCTGGGCGATCGGCTGGTTAACCGCGTCACACGACGCAAGCGGGCCGAGAACTTCCTGACCGAAGCACAAAGCCTCTCTCCTGGCGATCTGATCGTGCATGTCGATCACGGGGTGGGCCGCTACACCGGGCTCGAGACGATCACCGCGATGGGTGCCCCGCATGAATGCATCGCGCTTGAATACGCAGGGGGGGATCGGCTGTTCCTGCCTGTCGAGAATATCGAACTCTTGTCGCGGTTCGGGCATGAGGATGGTGTGCTCGACCGGCTCGGAGGTGGGGCGTGGCAGGCCAAGAAAGCACGGCTGAAGGTCCGGATCCGCGAGATCGCGGACAAGCTGATTCGGATCGCGGCCGAGCGTCAGTTGCGCAGCGCGCCGGAGTTCACGCCACCTGACGGGTTGTGGGATGAATTCCTCGCCCGCTTCCCCTATGCCGAAACCGAGGATCAGCTGCGCGCCATCGAGCATGTCCTCGATGATTTCGAGTCAGGCCGCCCGATGGACCGCCTGGTGGTGGGCGATGTTGGTTTTGGTAAGACGGAAGTGGCGATGCGTGCGGCCTTCATCGCTGCCATGTCCGGGGTGCAGATTGCTGTTATCGCGCCCACGACCCTGCTTGCGCGCCAGCACTACAAGACCTTTGCCGAGCGTTTCCGGGGTTTTCCGATCATTGTGAAGCCGCTCTCGCGCTTCGTGTCGGCAAAAGAGGCCAGTGCAACGCGCGAGGGGCTTTCGACAGGCAAGGTTGATATCTGCATCGGCACGCATGCGCTTCTGGCCAAGGGGGTAAAATTCGCCAATCTCGGGCTCCTCGTGATCGATGAGGAACAGCATTTCGGGGTGGCGCACAAGGAACGCCTCAAAGAGCTGCGCTCGGACATTCATGTGTTGACGCTGACCGCGACACCGATCCCGCGCACATTGCAATTGTCGCTGACAGGTGTGCGCGATCTCTCCATCATACAGACCCCGCCTGTCGATCGCCTCGCGATCCGGACCTATGTCAGCGAATTCGATCCGCTGACCCTGCGCGAGGCATTATTGCGCGAGCATTACCGTGGCGGGCAGTCCTTCTTCGTCTGCCCGCGCCTCTCCGATCTGCCCGAGATCGAGGAGTTCCTGCGCGAGCAGGTGCCGGAGGTGAGCTATGTGATCGCCCATGGCCAGATGGCGGCCGGCGAGCTCGATGCCCGGATGAATGCCTTCTATGACGGGAAATACGATGTGCTTCTGGCCACATCGATCGTCGAGTCGGGGCTGGATATCCCGCGCGCGAACACGATGATCGTGCACCGCGCGGACATGTTCGGTCTGGCGCAGCTTTACCAGATCCGCGGTCGGGTGGGCCGGGCCAAGACGCGCGCCTATTGTTTCCTCACAACCCGCCCGCGCGCACCGCTAACCCCGCAGGCGAGCAAGCGCTTGCGCCTGCTCGCCAGCCTCGACAGTCTGGGGGCGGGGTTCAATCTGGCAAGTCACGACATGGATCTGCGCGGGGCCGGGAACATCCTCGGCGAAGAGCAGTCGGGCCATATCCGAGAGGTGGGCTACGAACTCTATCAGCAGATGCTCGAGGAAACGATCACGAAGATCCGCTCAGGCGAGATTGCCGATATCGACGCTTTCGATAGCAAATGGGCGCCGACGATCAATCTGGGCGTGCCGGTGCTGATCCCGCAAGACTATGTGCCCGATCTCGATGTGCGGCTTGGCCTCTATCGCCGATTGTCGAGTCTTCAGAGCAAGGTCGAGCTGGAAGGTTTCGCAGCAGAGCTGATCGACCGTTTCGGCAAACTGCCCCGCGAGGTGAACACGCTGCTCGTCGTCATGCGTATCAAGGCCGAATGCAAGCGTGCAGGCATCGCGAAATTCGACGCCGGCCCCAAGGGTGCGACGCTGCAGTTTCATCAGGACAAGTTCGCCAATCCAGCCGGGCTCGTGCAGTTCGTTCAGGATCAACACGGACAAGCGCAAGTGCGCGATACAAAAATCGTCATCCGGCGTGACTGGCGCACAGAGAAGGAACGAGTGCGCGGGGCGTTCTCAATTGCGCGCGATCTCGCAGCGCTGGCGTCTCAGCCGTCAGCCAGTGCGTGACGTAGCGCAGGAATTTCAAGCAAGACTTTTCTGGACGCTCTCGATGCGGCCACTGGTCCGACGAAAGCACCGCGCCAGACCCGATCGTCTGCATCAAGGTGACCCGGCAGCCGCTAGGTCATGGCTGCCGGGTTGCGGGGGTTAGCCGCCCATGTCGTTGTCTGGGTCCATGTCGCTACAACCACAGCCGTCATCATCGACGGGCGTGATTTCATTGTTCACAAATGCGAAGTTAAAGTTGAAGAAGGTCTGACCATCTTCTTCCTCAAGATCGTAGTCGATCTGGCCGACATTCGCCTCCGCTTCGGTCAGCCCCGAGTCATTGACCTCGAAGAACAACGATTGTCCTTCGCTGCCGACCAGGGTCAAACCCGACACGCAGGCGGGCGGTGCAGCTCCTTCGATCCCCTTGCCCTGCAAATAGGCATTGAGATCCTCAAGACAGTTCTGGAACTGAGCATCGCTCAAATCCGCGACCGTCTGGAAGCCTGCCATATCGATTTTCACGTTGAACACTTCATCATCTAGCGACAGGTAATGAAGTACAATGAAGTCGATTTCCGCTGAGTCTGTCGCCGAGTTCCAGGTCGTGATTACGTCAGGGCAATCAGGATCGGGATCGGGATCGGGATCGGGGTCAGGATCGGGATCAGGATCGGGGTCAGGATCAGGATCAGGTGGTGGAGGTGCTACGATCTCTGGATTTCCGGAGACGCCCTTTATCGAGTCCCCACCATTGACCGACGTCGCGCGGATCCCGATGAAATCCACGTCATCGAGGCTCGATGCGTTGAGCGGGACAGTCAGCGACTCGCCTTGTCCCAGGAAGGTCTCCTTGCCCGTTCCCTCTCGGCCGAGGCCGGG
>SLKB01000366.1 GCA_007134805.1 Paracoccaceae bacterium | reverse complement strand
CGCCGTGCGCACATCTCTGCCAACAGCGCGGCCTTATCCGAACGTGTCAGGCGCAAGCGCGCCAGTGGCAGCACGATCGCGTTTTCAATGATCAGATGGCGCCGCTCGGATGCCGCGAGGCGAAAGAGGACCTCGCGATCTTCCGATGTTGGCAGGCTGCCATCGGCCATGCAGGCAAGGGCCGGGACCAGAACCGCGAAAGCCGAAATTGCGATCTCGTGCTGTCGTTCCAGCTGCGCCAGGGTTGCGTCCAGCGCATCCTCGGCGCGCGCGCGGGCGCGCAGGCGCGGAAACAAGCCTTTTTCCTCGTCTTCAAGATGCAGGGGCAGATCGCGACACAGGTTCACCAGAATCCGGCGCGCCAGCTCTGGTCTGGCATGGGTCGTCGCGGCCAGCGATTCCATGCCGGCACAAAGCTGGCGTTGGTTGAAATGCTCTTCATGGATCGCCTCTATGGGGCACTCACCTGCGCCGAGATCTGGCGGGGCTGCCCGCGCGCCGCGGATCGTGCCGGACTGATGGTCAGGATAGCCCGCGCGCGGTGTCATGTTGTCGGACATCGCCGACCCCTTTCCATGATCATGCAGCCTTGAGCTGGACACCCTCGATCCGGGCTTTCGCGACAAGGCTTGCGGTGAACTCTGCCGCCGCGCGTGCCCAGGCGGCCTTGGAGTGCGCATCGCGCAGGCGCGGCAGGACCGCGTCAAATGGCAGCACCTCGCCGCGAGCATGGGCGTCGAGCCGGATCAGGTGCAGCCCGAAGCGGGTTTCAACCGGATCACTGATCTGCCCCTCGGTCAGCGCCTCCAGCGCGGCTTCGAACTCGGCCACTGTGTCGCCCTGGCCCAGCTGGCCCAGCAGCCCGCCATTATCCTTGGAGGAACAAGCCGAATGCGTGCGCGCAAGCTCTGCAAAACGGCGCGGAGCCGCGCGCAACTCGGCCAGAACAGCCTCGGCATGCGCACGCACCGCGGCCATGCCGTCCTGGCGGGGAAAGAGGATATGCGCCGCCTCAAAAAGCGCGGGGGCGCGGAAGCGTTCGGGCTGGGCCTCATAGATGCGGCGCAGCCTGGCCTCATCGGCGGGGGCGGGCGTGATCGCCGCCTCGCTGAGTTGACGGATCAGCGCCTCGTCCTCGGTTTCCACCTGCCCCGGCGCGACTTCGACCGGGTCAGGGGCGAGGCCGCGCGCGCAGGCCTCTTGCAGCATCAGCTCGCGGATGGCGAGCGCGCGCGCGGCGGCTTTCCAGGCCAGCCCCGGCTTTGCTTTCGGGGCTGGATGGTTCTGGGCTTCGGCCGCAATGCGTTCGGCCGAGATTTCAATGCCGTTGACGAAAACAGGCGGCAGAAGCGGTTTCATGGCAGCTTTCCTTATTCAGCAGGGGTTGGAGGCGTCGGTGCCTTGGGCTTGGGCGCGCGCCCGGCATCCTTCAGCGCACGCGTGTCCCGGGCAAAGGGCCTGAGCCCTGTGCGCACCGGTTTTGCCCCAGCGCGCGAGCGCACGATCTGATAGCCGGGCCGCCACAGGAAGCGCACCGGGATCGAGAGCATGTGCACGAGGCGGGTGAACGGGAACAGAGCCACGATCACCATGCCGAGGAAGATGTGGAACTTGTAGATCCAGTGCACATCGATCACCTGCGTCCAGGCGTTGATCTGAAGCCCCATGACCGATTGCGACCAGTTCATGAACAGGATCATCTTTTCGCCATCCATGTGCTGTAGCGTCAGCACGATCGTGCCCATGCCGACCACGATCTGCAGCCACAGGATCGCCAGGATGCCGATATCGGCATAGGTCGAATTGTTGCGGATGCGCGGGTCGGCCAAGCGGCGGTGCAGCAGCATGGTGCAGCCAACGAAGGCCGCGACGCCCGCAGTCCCGCCGATGATGACGGCCATCCACTGCTTCAGCCCGTAGCTGACGCCAAGCGCGTCAAGCAGCCAGATAGGGGTGAAGAGACCGATCAGATGGCCGAAGAACAGCACGATAATGCCCACATGGAACAGCACCGACCCCCAGATCAGCTGCTTGCGGCGCAAAAACTGGCTGGACGCGGATTTCCAGGTGAACGGGTCACGCTCATAGCGCGCGATCGTCCCGATCAGGGCGATCGCCAGCACCGCATAGGGCATGATGCCGAAAACGAAAAAGTCGAAACTGAAGTTACCGAACATTGGTCTGTGCTCCTAGTTCTGGCCCTGCGCACTGGGGCGCGGGGCGGCAGGCATGTCCATTTTCGCCAGAATATCCCGGCTGATCGGGCATCCGGCATTGGGGTCGGGGCCAAAGGTGACCATCGCTTCCTCCCAGACGGCGTCGAGTGCCTCGAGGTCTTCGGGGTCATCATCCTTTTCCGACAGAAGCGCCTCGGCCTCGGGCGAGGTATCGACCTGCGCGAGCGTCACAAGGGCGGCGAGCACGGGCGCATAGGCGCTTTCGCGGCGCGCGAGACGCGCGGCCAGCGCCACGATGATGTGACCCGCATCGGCCAGAATGGCCCGCGCCTGATCGGGCGCCTGCGTGGACAGGAATTCCAGCAGCACCGGCAGGTGGTCGGGCAGTTCCGGCCCGACCAGATCGAACCCGCCCGCGCGGTAGGTTTCCAGGAGATCCACCATCGCGCCGCCCCGATCCCGGCTTTCGCCATGGATATGCTCGAACAGATTGAGCGAGAGCGTGCGCGCGCGGTCGAATTGCAGGACATAGCGTTCCTGCAGGTCGTAGATATCGCCGGATGCCAGCGCATCGAGAAGCGGTTCCAGCCTGGCGCGCTGGCTGGCCCGGAGCAGGCCCTCGTCAGCGAGGACCTGCCTGATTTCAGGGACCGCCGCCTGCAGGTCCGGGGTCGGATAGGTCAGCAGGGCGGAAAGGGCGTGATAGGTTTTCATGACTGGATGAACTCCTGCGGGCTGCGGAATTTCTTGCCGCCCGAGAAGAGCGACACGCCGGTTGTGCCGGTCGAACAGCCATTGCCATCGGTAAAGCCGCAGCCGCCCCTCAGGTCATAGGCATCTTCGACCATTTCGCGGTGTGTGGTCGGGATGACGAAACGATCCTCAAAATTGGCAATCGCCATCAGCTGATACATTTCGTCGATCTGGTTCGGCGTCATGCCGACACGCTTGGCAACGCCCAGATTGATCACGCCGTCCACGGTTTTCGACCGCATGTAGGAGCGCATCGCGAGCATCCGCTCCAACGCGCTGACGACCGGGCCTTCATCGCCCGCGGTCAGCATGTTGGCCAGATACCGCACCGGAATGCGCAGGCTCTTCACGTCCGGCATGTCGTCCTGGGCGCTGATCATGCCTGCCTCGGCCGCATTCTGGATCGGCGAGAGCGGGGGCACGTACCACACCATCGGAAGCGTGCGGTATTCGGGGTGCAGCGGGAAGGCGATCTTCCATTCCATCGCCATCTTCCAGATGGGCGAGTTCTGCGCCCCCGTGATCCAGTCCTCGGGCACGCCCTCAGCGCGCGCCGCCTCGATCACGGCAGGGTCGTTGGGATCGAGGAACACGCCAAGCTGCGCATCATAGAGATCATGCTCATTCTCGACCGATGCGGCCTCGGCGATCTTGTCGGCATCATAGAGCATCACGCCGATATAGCGGATGCGCCCGACGCAGGTTTCCGAGCACACTGTGGGCTGACCGCTTTCCAGCCGCGGATAGCACAGCGTGCATTTCTCGGATTTTCCGCTTGACCAGTTGTAATAGATCTTCTTGTAGGGGCAGCCCGAGACACACATCCTCCAGCCGCGGCATTTTTCCTGATCGATCAGGACAACGCCGTCATCCTCGCGCTTGTAGATCGCACCCGAGGGGCAGGACGCCACGCAGGACGGGTTGAGGCAATGCTCGCAGAGCCGCGGCAAATACATCATGAAGGTGTTCTCGTATTCCCCGTAGATCTCCTTCTGGATGCCCTCGAAATTGTAGTCCTGCGACCGCTTGGCGAATTCGCCGCCCAGGATTTCCTCCCAGTTGGGGCCCCATTCGATCTTCTCCATCCGCTCGCCGGTGATCTTGGAACGGGGGCGCGCGGTGGGGAAGGCCTGCATTTCGGGCGCCGATTTCAGGTGGTCATAGTCGAAATCGAAGGGTTCGTAGAAATCGTCGATCTCGGGCAGGTCGGGATTGGCGAAGATATTCGCCAGGATCCGCCATTTGCCGCCCTGCCTGGGCACAAGCTGGCCCTGCGGGTCGCGTTTCCAGCCACCGTTCCAGCGTTTCTGGTTTTCCCAGTCCTTGGGATAGCCGATGCCGGGCTTGGTTTCGACATTGTTGAACCACGCATATTCAACGCCCTCGCGCGAGGTCCAGACGTTCTTGCAGGTCACCGAGCAGGTGTGACACCCGATGCACTTATCGAGGTTGAGCACCATACCGATCTGGGCACGTACTTTCATGTCCTACGCCTCCACTTTTGCGGGCTTGTCCAGCCAATCCACGTTTTCCATTTTCCGAACGATCACCATTTCGTCGCGGTTCGCGCCCACGGTTCCATAGTAGTTGAAGCCGTAGGAGAGCTGCGCATAGCCCCCGATCATGTGCGTGGGCTTGGGCACTGTCCGCGTGACCGAGTTGTGAATGCCGCCGCGCTGGCCAGTGATCTGGCTTCCGGGCGTGTTCACGATCTTTTCCTGCGCGTGATACATGAACAGGGTGCCTTCCTTCATCCGCTGGCTGACCACGGCCCGCGCCGTGATCACACCGTTGGAGTTGAACACCTCGACCCAGTCATTATCGACCAGTCCGGCTTTCACCGCGTCCACTTCTGACAGCCACACGACCGGCCCGCCCCTGTTGAGCGTCAACATCAAAAGGTTGTCGGAATAGGTCGAGTGAATGCCCCATTTCTGGTGCGGCGTGATGAAGTTCAGCACCACATGCTTTTCAGCCGATTTCAGCGATCTGGTGGCATCCGACGTGATCGTCTTCAGGTCGACGGGTGGCCGCCACGTGACGAAGAACTCGCCAAAGGCCCGCATCCATTCATGGTCCTGATAGAGCTGCTGGCGGCCTGTCACGGTGCGCCACGGGATCAGCTCATGCACATTGGTCCAGCCTGCATTGTAGCAGACCTCCTCGGATTCGATGCCCGACCATGTGGGCGACGAGATGATCTTGCGCGGCTGCGCGGCGATGTCGCGGAAGCGGATCTTCTCGTCTTGCTTGACCGCGGCCAGATGGGCGTGTTCCTGCCCCGTGGCCTTTTCCAGCGCATGCCACGCCTTGACGGCCACCTCGCCATTGGTTTCGGGGGCCAGCATCAGGACCACCTCGCAGGCATCGATGGCAGTCTCGATCCTGGCCATGCCCCTGGTGGGACCCTCCGTGTGGGTGCCGTTGAGCGCCTTCAGGTGGTGGACCTCAAGCTTGGTGTCCCAGGCGATCCCCTTGCCGCCATTGCCGATCTTTTCCATCAGCGGCCCAAGCGAGGTAAAGCGCGCATGCAGGTTCGGGTAGTCGCGTTCCACGGCGATATAGGCCGGCGCCGTCTTGCCGGGGATCAGGTCGCATTCGCCGCGTTTCCAGTCCTTCACGAAAGGCTGCGCCAGCTCGCCCGGGCTGTCATGCTGCAAGGGAAGCTGCACGATATCCGTCTCCACGCCCAGAATTTCGGGCGCAACCGCAGAGAACTTCCTGGCAATCGCCTTGAAGATTTCCCAGTCGGTCTTGGATTCATAGGCCGGGTCGACCGCCGCCTGAAGCGGGTGGATGAACGGGTGCATGTCCGAGGTGTTCAGGTCATCCTTCTCGTACCAGCTTGCCGTTGGCATCACGATATCCGCGTAGACCGCAGTCGTGGACATGCGGAAGTCGATCGTGACCAGCAGGTCGAGTTTGCCCTCGGGTGCCGCATCGTGCCATTTCGCCTCGACGGGTTTCTGGCGGCCCTCCTGCCCCAGATCCTTGCCCTGCACCCCGTGGCTGGTGCCCAAAAGGTGCTTGAGGAAATACTCATGCCCCTTGCCGCTCGAGCCGAGCAGGTTCGAGCGCCACACGAACAGGTTGCGCGGCCAGTTTTCCGGGGCATCCGGGTCTTCGCAGGACATCTCGAGCGTGCCCGCCTTCAACTGCTCGGCGACATAGGCAGGGATCTCCTTGCCCGCCGCCTTGGCAGCCGCCGCAACTTTCAGCGGGTTGGTCTTCAGCTGCGGGGCAGAGGGCAGCCATCCCATGCGTTCCGACCGGATATTGTAGTCGATCAGGCTCAGGCTTTCCCAATCACCCTCGGGGGCCGTGGGCGACAGGATTTCCCTGGCTGTCACTGTCTCGTAGCGCCACTGGTCGGTATGGGCATACCAGGCGGAGGTCGAGTTCATGTGCCGGGG
>SLKB01000383.1 GCA_007134805.1 Paracoccaceae bacterium | reverse complement strand
TAGATCATCACCGCCGGGTTGGTCAGGATCTCGGCGAGGGCGGCGCCTACATTACGCAGGCTGAGGGGGCGTCGGCGTTCGGGCGGCAGGGATTCGGGCTGGCGCAGCATCAGCCAGAACCCGGCCAGCAACCCAAAGGCCACGAAGGCAAAGAAGATCATCCGCCAATGCGATACCCACATGATCGCGGCCCCGATCGACGGCGCGATGGCTGGCACCAGCACGAACAGCGTCATGATGATCGAGGTCACGCGCGCCATCGCGCGCCCCTCGTAGAGATCGCGCACCATTGCTGTGGCGACAATCCGCGGGGCCGCAGCACCCAGTCCCTGCAGGAAGCGCGCGGCCAGCAACGTCTCGATGGACCAGGCCTGCATCGCGAGAATTGCGCCCGCAAGATAGAGCGCGAGCCCTACCAGAAGCACCGATTTGCGCCCGAACGCGTCCGAGACCGGCCCGCAGACCAACGTGCCAAGGCCTAGGCCGAACACGAAGCTCGTGATGATCAATTGCCCGCGCGCGGGGCTTTCGGGCGAAAGCTCGGCGCCGATCTGCGGCAGCGCGGGCAGCATCGCGTCGATCGAGAACGCCACCGTCGAAGTCAGGAGCGCCATCAGCGCCACGAACTCGCCGAAGCGCAGGCTGCGCGTGGGCCGCGGCCAGATCAAGACGGACCGCCTTGCAATTCGGTGATGACGCTTTGCCACAGCTCGACGCTCTGCGCGCCCGGGATCGCGTAGTTTTCGGCGATGATGAAGAAGGGCACGCCCTGAATGCCGCGTGCGCGGGCATCGCGGTCGGCCTCGCGGATCAGGTCACGATCTGCTGTGCTGGCGAGCAGCCGGGCGATCATGTCGCGATCGAGGCCGGCCTGCGCGGCGAGGGTCGCGAGTGTCTCAAGGTCGCCCAGATCGGCGCCTTGCTGGAAATAGCCGCGAAAGAGCGCGCTAACCATCGCCGCCTGCCGCCCTTCGAGCCCGGCCCAGTGGATCAGCCGGTGCGCATCGAGCGTATTGGGCACGCGTGCGATTGCGGGCAGGTCGAGCGTCAGCCCTGCCATCTCGGAGGCTTCGATCACTGGGCGATAGGCCTTCATGATCCCGTCTGCGTCACCGAATTTTACCGTCATGTATTCGTGCCGGTCCATCCCCTCGGCAGGCATGTCCGGGTTGAGCTGGAACGGGTGCCAGCGGATGTCAAAGGGATGATCAGGCCGGCTTTCGAGCGCGCGGTCGAGCCACGTCTTGCCGATGAAGCACCAGGGGCAGATCGGGTCCGAGAAGATATCGAGCCGGGTCATCCGGCCCCCTCGAAGCGCGCGCACAGGCTGCGACGCAACAGCTTGCCATTTGGCCCGCGCGGCAGCGTGTCGCAATGCTGGTAGTGCCGCGGTTGCTTGTACCGCGCGAGGTGCCGGTCCGCGAATTCCTGCAGGGACGTGTCCGAGATGGGCGCGGAGGCAGTGTAGAAGGCCGCGATGATCGAGACGCCTTCGCGTACGCTGACTTCGGTGCAGGCGATGTCCCGGATTTCGGGGTGCCGGGCAAGGGTCTCCTCAATCTCGAGCGGCGAGACGCGGAATCCGCCGGAATTCATCATGTCATCGTCGCGCCCCAGATAGGTAATGGCGCTGTCCTCGGCCATCACCGCGCGATCACCGGTCAGGAACCAGTCGCCCTGCAAGGGCAGGGTGGGCGCGTCCGCGTCCAGATAGCCGAGCATCAGCCCCGGATCGCTGCGGTGGATCGCGAGGATCCCGCCCTCGCCGTGCGGGGCGGGGCTGCCGCCGGCGCCAAGGATCGCGATATGCCGCCCCGCCTGAGGGTAGCCCGCTGTGCCGGGCGGCGCGGGGCGGTCGGGGCTTGCCGAGATATATGTCGAGCATTCAGACATGCCCAGCGCCTCGAAGATCGGACGGTTGGTCGCGTCTTCCCACGCGGCGCGCGTGATGTCGGGCAGTTTCTCTCCGGCCGAAAGCCCGTGACGCAGCTGCGGCAGATCGAGCGGACGGCCGGGTTTGAGAAGCTGGCGATAGACGCCCGGGGCGGCGGCAAAGATCGTGGCCTCGAACCGGCGCATCAGAAGTGCGATCGGCGCGCCCTCGGCCGGGATCAGGGCCGTGGCGCCGATGGCCCAGGGATCCATCAGCCCGGTGCCGAGCGTGTAGGTCCAGTTGAAGGCGCCGGCATGCAGCAGGCGATCGCTTGCTCGCAGCCCATACCAGCCCTGCCACATCATCCGGCGCGCCCAGATCGCGCGGTGGGCGTGGACCACCGCACGCGGGCGCCCGCCGCTGCCCGAGGTGTAGATCATGTAGGCCGGGCGCTCAGGGGGCCCCATGGTCCAGTCGCATTCCGGCAAGTCGCGCATCGCCTCGAGCGTGGCCGCGTCCAGCACGCGCGCCGGATGATCGGGCCGCGCCACGCCCTCTGCCGAAAGGATCAGAGCGGGGTTGATCTCTTGCGCGATGCGGGTGATCTCTGTCGCGGTCAGCTGGGTCGAGGTCGGCACCGGGATCACGCCCACCGAAATCGCCCCCAGATAGGCCAGCGGAAAATCGACCGTGTTGCCCAGGCGCAGCAGCACCCTGTCGCCCGGCGCGAGGCCTGCGCGCAAAAGCCCGGTGCCCGTGCCGCGCACCGCTGCGCGCAATCGCGCATAGGACCAGCGCTCGGCCCCGGTTGCGCGCAGGACCTGCAGTGCGATCTTGTCGGGTGTCGCTGCGCCTGCGTCCAGCACGTAGCGCGCCATGTTGAACGGCTGCGGGCAGGGATCAGGGTCAATGGGGGTCGTGATCGAGCGCATAGGCGAGAGCTACGCCGCTCACCGCCTGATGGCAAGGCAATCCCGCCTGCGGCCTAACCGCGATGTGCACCGGCCGCGAGGCTGCGCACATAGTCGAGGATCTCGGCTATGGGTTTGCCCTCGCCGATCTGTTTGACGATGGCCGAGCCCACGACGCAGCCATCGGCGACACCTGCGATTTCCTGCGCGGCCTCGGGGGTGGCGATCCCGAAGCCCACGATCACGGGCAGCTCGGTCGCGGCCTTGATCCGTGCCACCTCGGGGCCGACGACGCTGGCCTGCGCGGCGGCGGCGCCGGTGATCCCGGTGATCGAGACATAATAGACGAAACCGCTCGTGTTGCGCAGCACCATCGGGAGGCGGGCGGCATCGGTCGTAGGTGTGGCAAGGCGGATGAAATTCAGCCCGGCCGCCTGCGCAGGCACGCACAACTCGTCATCTTCCTCGGGCGGCAGATCGACCACGATCAGCCCGTCGACCCCTGCCGCTTTCGCCTCTTGCAGAAAGACCTCTACCCCCCGGATGTAGATGGGGTTGTAATATCCCATCAGAACGATCGGCGTCTCGGCATCGCCTTCGCGGAAGCGGCGCACCATCTCGAGGGTCCGGGCCAGCGTCTGCCCGGCTTCGAGCGCGCGCTGGCCAGCGAGCTGGATGGTCGGCCCATCGGCCATCGGGTCGGTAAAGGGCACGCCAAGCTCGATGATATCGACCCCCGCCCCCGGCAGCCCCTTGATGACAGCGAGCGAGGTGTCAAAATCCGGATCGCCCCCCATTACATAGGTCACGAAGGCCTTGCGCCCTTCTGTCTTGAGCCTTGCCAGGGTTGCATCGATTCTGGTCATCTGGATGTGTCCTTCGCGTTTGTCTCGGGGTGTGTGCCAAATCGCGGGCGGAATCAACCTTTCGCATGCGAGAGACGCGGGGGGCCTAGGCCTTGCCCTTGGCGCGCCCCGGACATACAAGGCCCGCGAAGTCGCAAGGCAAAGGGGTGCGCATGGGGTTCAGGATGGGAATTGTCGGGCTGCCGAATGTGGGCAAATCGACCCTCTTCAATGCACTGACCCGCACCGCTGCCGCGCAGGCGGCCAATTTCCCCTTCTGCACGATCGAGCCGAATATCGGCGATGTTGCCGTGCCCGATGCCCGACTGCACAAGCTGGCAACGATTGCCGCCTCGCGCGAGGTCATCCCGACACGTCTGACTTTCGTCGATATCGCAGGCCTCGTGCGCGGTGCGTCGAAGGGCGAGGGGCTCGGCAACCAGTTTCTCGCCAATATCCGCGAGGTCGATGCCATTGCCCATGTGCTGCGCTGCTTTGAGGATGATGACGTCACGCATGTCGAAGGGCGCATCGACCCGGTGGCCGATGCCGAGACCATCGAGACCGAACTTATGATCGCCGACATGGAGTCGATCGAGCGGCGGCTGGCCAATCTGTCGCGCAAGCTGCGCGGCGGCGACAAGGAGGCGGTCGAGCAGGACGCGCTGCTGCGCCGGGCACTTGCAGCGCTAGAGGCCGGCCGGCCTGCGCGCACTGTCGAGATCACCCCTGAGGAGCGACGTAGCTGGCGGCTCCTGCAGCTTCTGACAGCTAAGCCGGTGCTGTATGTCTGCAATGTCGAGGAAGCCTCGGCGGGGACGGGAAATACACTCTCGGAGAAGGTCGCCGCCATGGCGAAGGCGCAGGGCGCGGCGCATGTGGTGATCTCGGCCCGGATCGAGGAAGAGATCAGCCAGCTTGATCCTGAAGAGGCCGAAATCTTCCTCTCCGAAATGGGGCTTTCGGAAGCCGGGCTCGACCGGCTGATCCGCGCGGGCTATGCCCTTCTCGACCTGCAGACCTATTTCACGGTCGGCCCCAAAGAGGCCCGCGCCTGGACCATCCCGAGGGGCACGCTCGCCCCGCAGGCAGCCGGTGTCATCCATGGCGATTTCGAGCGCGGCTTCATCCGCGCCGAGACTGTCTCCTATGACGATTACATCGCCTGTCAGGGCGAGGCCGGCGCCAAGGAGGCAGGCAAGTTCCGCGTCGAGGGCAAAAGCTACGAAGTGCAGGACGGGGATGTGCTGCATTTTCTGTTCAACGCCTGACCGAGCCCGCCTTTCAATCCAAGGTTGCGCGGCACCGCAGCGAAATTCGCGCCTTGAGGTGCGTCTGACCGCATGGCCGTCAATCGCGCTGAGTCACGAGTTGTGGAAATCCGGGCGTTCGGGCATTATCACATCGACTCGGAGGTGCGTTTGCGGCAGGATCTTGTGACAAAATGGCAGATCGGTGGCACGTGCGACCGGGTGGTTCGGACGCCCGATGACATGGCATCGCTCTGAACCAGGACGTGCAAAAAAGACGCAAAGAACAACGGGAGGTCCCAATGCGTTACACTACTTTCCCCGCTCTCGCGGCGGCCGCACTCATGTCAGTATCTGGTGCCGCGGCTCAGGACCGCGACGGTTGGCCGTCAGAGTTGACTGTCGGCACGGCAAGCCAGGGTGGGGTCTATTTCGTTTACGGCAACGGCCTTGCTTCCTTCCTTGCCGAAGAACTCGGGATCAATGCCAGCGGTGAAGTCACCGGCGGCCCGGTGCAGAATGTCACGCTTCTGCAGATGCAGGAACATGACATCGGCCTTGTGACGATGGGCCCGATGTATGAAGCCTGGATCGGCGAAAGCGAACTGGCGCCGGGGCTTGAGCACAGGGACGTCCGCGCGCTCTTCCCGATGTACGAGACGCCCTTTCAGGGGATCGCACTGCGAAATCAGAACATCAGTTCGGTGGGCGATCTTGCTGGCAAGCGCGTTACCGTCGGCCCAGCCGGCGGGACACCCGGCACCTATTGGCCGCGTTTCCTCGAAGCGTTGAATGTGGATGCGAATGTTTCCTTTGCCGGGGCATCTGATGCCGCCGGCCAGTTGCAGGATGGTCTGATCGACGCCTTCGTCTTTGCGGCCGGGGTGCCGATTGCGGCCTTCTCGCAGCTTGCGGCAGAAGCCGATGTGCGCACATTCTCGTTCTCGGACGAAGAACTGGAGGCCATTCTCGAAGCCTTCCCGGAAGTCTCTCCCTTCACGATCTCGGCGGATGCCTACACTGTGCAGGAGGAAGATCAGGGATCGGTCGCGATGTGGAATTTCGCGGTGGCACATGCAGAGATGCCCGAAAGCCTCGCCTATGAGATCACGCGGCTGGTCATGGAAAACAACGATCGCATGATGCAGATCCACGCCGCCGCTGTGGCGACTCTGCCCGAGAACTTCGTGAACAACTCGTTCCTGCCCTTCCACCCCGGAGCAGTGCGCTGGTTCGAGGAAAACGGCTTCGAGATTGCGGAGGAACTGCGGGGCTGAGAAGCCTCGCCTGACATGACAGCAAGAGGCCGTCTCACCTGACGCGGCCTCTTGCGCACTCGCGACAGACCCCGACCCTGCAGGCACTTCGCGGAGCAAACGATGGCAGTCAAAGACACCCAACCCAACCTCGATCTCCCCAACCCCGAGAATCTCGCGGACGGGGTCGACCGCGAGATCGTGATGTCGAACCAGCGCGTGCC
>SLKB01000196.1 GCA_007134805.1 Paracoccaceae bacterium | reverse complement strand
GACCTCGCCATCCCCTCGGGCAGTATCTTCGGGCTTCTGGGGCCTAATGGCGCGGGGAAATCGACGCTGATCAATATTCTCGCCGGGCTGGTGACCAAGACGGCAGGGCGTGTGGTGATCTGGGGCTTCGATCAGGATGTGAACCCGCGCCAGTCCCGCGCCGCCATCGGCGTGATGCCGCAGGAGCTCAACATCGACCCCTTTTTCACCCCGCGCGGCGCGCTCGAGGTGCAGGCGGGGCTTTATGGCGTGCCCAAGGCGCAGCGGCGCACCGATGAGATCCTCGAGTTGATCGGCCTGGCCGACAAGGCCGAAGCCTATGCGCGCACGCTCTCGGGTGGGATGCGGCGGCGGCTCCTGCTGGGCAAGGCGCTGGTGCACGGCCCGCAAGTGCTGGTCCTCGACGAGCCCACCGCGGGCGTTGATATCGAGTTGCGCCAGATGCTCTGGGCCAATGTGCGCGCGCTCAACGAACAGGGCATGACCATCATCCTGACCACGCATTACCTCGAAGAGGCGCAGGAAATGTGCGACGAGATCGCCATCATCGACCATGGTGCGGTGGTGGTGCGTGACCGCACCGATGCGCTACTTGAGCGGCTTGATGCCAAGACCCTGCTGTTGCGGCTCGACGGAGCGCCCGGGCCCCTCGATCTGCCCGCGGGCGCAAGTTTCGAGCAGCGCCCCGACGGACGCCTTGCAATCACCTACCCACGCGGCAAGGTCACCGCGGGCGAGATCCTCGCTGCCGTCAGCCGCGCTGGCGGGCAGATCGTCGATGTCTCAAGCGAAGAGGCCGATCTGGAGGATGTCTTTCTGTCACTCACCGGCAGCAAGGCAGCTTGAGAAACGGCGTTCAAACCATTCATTTTCTTGCCAAAAATACTCAATACCACGCCTGCGGCCCGGCACCGCGTTGCGGGTGCACCCTCAACCGTCCATCCGGCGCAGGCTGAGCCGCGTGATCCGGTTGCCCTCCCGCTCGAGGATTTCAAAACGTGTGCCGTGGAAAGAAAATACCTGCCCCTCTTCGGGGATGGTCTGCGCCTCATGGATCACCAGCCCCGCGACCGTCACGGCCTCTTCATCGGGTAGCGACCAGTCCATCGCGCGGTTGAGATCGCGGATCGTCATCGCACCATCGACCCCAACCTCGCCCGATGCGGCAATCTCGATCTCGGGGGCGAGTTCGGTGTCATATTCGTCTTCGATTTCGCCCACGATCTCTTCGAGAATATCCTCCAGCGTGATCAGCCCGTGCAGCGCGCCATATTCATCGACCACCAGCGCGAAATGGCGCCGCAGGCGCAGGAATTCCTGCATCTGCTCGTCCAGCGGCGTGGTTTCGGGCACGAAATAGGGCGGGCGGGCCAGTGCCTCGAGGTCGAGCCCGCGCGTGGCGGCATAGTCCCCGCCGGCTTCCAGCACCATCCGGTGCATCTCGCGCACCAGATCGCGGGCATAGAGCACGCCGATGATGTTCTCGGGGTCCTCGCGATACATCGGCAGGCGCGAATGCGGCGAGGCGATGGATTGCGCGATGATCGCCTCGATTGGATCATCGGCATTGACGGTCTCGATCTGGCTGCGGTGGCGCATGATCTCTTCGACTGTGCGCTCGGAGAGGTCCAGCGCACCCAGAAGCCTGTCGCGATGCTCCTTCTCGACCGATCCAGTGGAATGCCCCAGCGCGAGTGTGCCCGCGATCTCCTCATGCACCGACATGATGTTGCTGTCGGGGTCGATGGTCACACCGAACAGCGCCAGCACGCGGCGCACGATCCAGCGGACCACCGTGACGATGGGCGAGAAGATGGCGACCACATAGCGCAGCACGCGCGAGACCCGCGTCGCGGCGGATTCCGGGTTCGAGATCGCGTAGGTCTTGGGCAGCACTTCGGCAAAGACCAGCACCAGCAGCGTCATCACCAGCGTGGCCAGCGCCACCCCGCTATCGCCAAAAAGCCGGGTGAAGAGTGCGGTCGCGAGCGAGGCGGCAAGGATATTGACCAGATTGTTGCCCAAGAGGATCGCGCCGATCATGCGCTCGTTATCCTCGGTGAGTTCCAGCGCGCGCTCGGCTCCGGCATCGCCCTTGTCGGCCTGGGCCTTGAGCTTGCCTCGACTGGAGGCCGTCAGCGCGGTTTCCGAGCCCGAAAAGAGCCCCGAGATCACCAGCAGAAGGAGAATGGCGCCCACTGATACCCAGAAAGCCGTGTCAAGATACGCGGCGAGATCGCCCATTGTCCCCTAGTCCTGATCCTGCGGCGCAGCACGCCTGTCCCCCGTCATAGGGCCTGTGCGCGCGAGCGTCCAGCGCGGGCTTGACCGGGGGGGCGGATTTGGCCATCAGAGGTGCCATGTTCGCAGCCCAGACGCTAGATCAGATCACCCGCCGTTTCGGCTTTCTCGAGGCGCGCCTGATGGAAGGCGCCGAACCCGCTGAAATAGCCGGGATCACCCGCGAATATGCCGAATTGAAACCGGTGGTGGCGCAGATCAAGGCCTGGAAATCGGCAGTCGCCCAGCGCGAAGAGGCTCGCGCGATGCTCGCCGACCCCGAGATGCGGGCGCTGGCCGAAGAGGAACTCTCGCGGCTGGAGGCAGCGCTGCCCGAACTGGAGCATGCACTGCGGCTGGCGCTGCTGCCCAAGGACGCCGCCGATGCCCGCCCTGCGCTGATCGAGCTGCGCCCCGGTACGGGCGGCGAAGAGGCAAGCCTCTTCGCCGCGGACCTGATGCGCATGTATCAGCGCTACAGTGAAGCAAAAGGCTGGCAGGTGCAGCTTGTCAGCCTCGCCGAAACCGAACTCGGTGGGCTGCGTGAGGCAGTATTGCGGATTGTGGGCGAGGGTGTGTTCGCGCGGCTGAAATTCGAGTCGGGCGTGCATCGTGTCCAACGCGTACCTGTCACCGAATCGGGCGGGCGGATTCATACCTCGGCGGCTACTGTCGCAGTGCTGCCCGAGGCCGAAGAGGTCGATATCGACATCCCCGCACAGGATATCCGCATCGACACGATGCGCGCCTCGGGGGCAGGGGGGCAGCATGTCAACACGACCGACTCGGCGGTGCGGATCACGCATCTGCCCACGGGGATCGTCGTCACCTCGTCGGAGAAATCGCAGCATCAGAACCGCGCCATTGCCATGCAGGTGCTGCGTGCGAAGCTCTATGACATGGAGCGCCAGCGCGCCGACGCGGCGCGCGCCGAGGATCGGCGCGCGCAGGTCGGCTCGGGCGACCGCTCCGAACGCATCCGCACCTATAATTTCCCGCAAGGCCGCATGACCGACCACCGCATCAACCTGACGCTCTACAAGCTGGATGCGGTGATGCAGGGCGATCTCGACGAGGTGATCGACGCGCTGATCGCGGCCGATCAGGCGGCGCGGCTTGCGGCGATGGAGGCGTGATGCGCGTCTCGGACGCGCTGGCTGAAGGGGTGGCGCGGCTGCGTACCGCGCAGATCGAGGGGGCGCCGCGCGATGCGCGGCGCTTGCTCTCCCATGCGCTGGGCATTGCCCCCGACCGGCTGCTCCTCGAGATGGGCGCGCAAATGACAGAGGCGCAGATGGAAGGGTTTCGCGCCGCCATCGCTGCGCGTGCAGCGCATCAGCCCGTGGCGCAGATCATCGGCGAGCGGCTGTTCTGGGGACGACGGTTTCAGGTCAGCCGTGATGTGCTCGACCCCCGCCCCGAGACCGAGACCCTGATCCAGGCCGCGCTGGAGCAGCCGTTCCAGACAGTGCTCGATCTGGGCACGGGCAGCGGGGTGATCCTGCTGACACTTTTGGCGGAACGCCCGCAGGCGCGGGGCCTCGGAGTGGATATCTCGTCTGTAGCACTGGCGGTCGCGCGCGTGAATGCGCGCGCGCTGGCGCTCGAACCACGCGCCGAGTTCGCGCAATCGGATTGGTTCGGCGCTGTCTCGGGGCGTTATGATCTGATCGTCGCCAACCCGCCCTATATCGGCGCCACAGAATTCGCAGACCTCGCCCCCGAGGTGCGCGATTGGGAGCCGCGCGGCGCGCTGGTGCCTGTCGAGTGCGATGGCTCTGGCCTCGCGGCCTATCGCCATATCTGCGCGCAAGCCCCGGAGCATCTGCAACCCGGCGGCTGGCTGATGGTCGAGATCGGCCACAAGCAGGGACAATCGGTTGCAGCGCTGTTCGATCACGCCGGATTTCAGCAGATCGAGGTGTTGCAGGACCTTTCCGGACATGACCGGGTCGTGATCGGGCAGGCGCGTATCGGCTGATCTTTGCCATTCCGGGGGCACTCCGGGTCACATAGACAGGAAAAACCCGTGTTTTCATGCAGGGGGGCTTGTCATGCGGGCTGTGTCATGGCAGAGACAATTCACAGGCGCGATGCGAATTCGGCGCGCGCCTGATACTCCCATCCGCAGCAGATGTCCGGTATCGACATGGTCCGACATGGAACTGCTGCGCGACATGCCCGATCAGGCAGGACAGTTTAAAGCATGAGATCACCCAATAAACGCTCGCGTTCGAAGGGGAACCGCCCCAAGTCGCTTGGCAATATTGTCAACCGCGTCTTCGACAGTTCCGGCCCTGAGGGCAAGGTGCGCGGCACCCCGCAACAGATCATCGAGAAATATCAGGTGCTCGCGCGCGATGCCCAGCTCTCGAATGACCGCGTGGCGGCCGAGAATTTCCAGCAACATGCCGAGCATTACACCCGCATGCTGGCGCAAGCGCAGCGCGAGTTGCAGGCCGAGCAGGAGGCCCGCCGCCAGCAGCAGGAAGAGCGCAACCGTCAGCAACAGGATGAGCGCCAGCAACAGAACCAGCGTCGCAACGAGCAGCGCCGGAATGAAGCTGAGGGGGGCGCAGAGGGCGGGGTCCGCAACGGTGTCGCGCGTGATGCTTTCGCCGTGCAGGAGGGCGACGCAAGCGGGGAGACCTCGTTGGTCGAGACACCCGAGAGCCGCTCCGAGCCATCGCAGTCCGAGACGCCGGACCCCGAGGCGAAGCCCGCCAATCGTCGCAAACCGCGCGCCGCGAAAAAGAGTGCCGAGGGCGAAGCCGCTGAAGGCGAACAAGCCCCGAAGCCACGCCGCGTTGCGCGCAAGCCCCGCAAGCCCGCGTCCGAGGCAGAACCTGAAGCCAAGCCTTCGGCCGCCGAATAAGGGGCAGGGCGGGCGTTACAGCCCGCCACTCACTTCGGGCAGGATGCCGATGGCCGTTGCGCCATTGAGCACGAATTGTACCGAGAGCGCGGCCAGCAGCAGACCGAAGAGCCGCGTCATCACCATCGTGCCCGTGCGCCGCAGCACCCGCTCGATCGGTACTGCCAGCAGAAACGCGATAAAGACCAGCAAGATGACCGCGAGCATGACGCCCGTGACCAGTGCCATACCCTGCGGGCTGCGCCCGGTCTCGCCGATCAAGAGCACCATGGTCGCCATTGCACCCGGCCCGGCGATCAGCGGCATGGCGAGCGGAAACACCGAAGGGTCATCGGCCTGCACGCCGGCACCCTCATCGGTATGGCCCGCGCGGCGCTGCGTGCGGCGGTCAAACAGCATGTCGAGCGCGGTCAGAAACAGCAGGATCCCGCCTGCAATCTGGAAGGCGGGCATGGAAATGCCGATGAAGGCGAGAAAATCCTCTCCCGCGACACCGAAAAACGCAAGCAATAGCGCCGCGATGATACAGGCACGCAACCCGATTGCGCGCCGCCTGCGTGCGTCCATGCCCTGCGTCAGCGCCACGAACAGGGGTGCTGTTCCGATCGGGTCGATGACCACGAAGAGCGTGACGAAGGCCGTGATCAGAAAAGCAATGTCGATCAGTTCAAGCATGGCTCACAATGCACTGAAATGTTTGGAGAGTTTCAGGCCCTGACCTTGGTAGTTCGAGGCGATGTCGGCGCCATAAAGCCGCTCGGGCCGCTCTGCCATCCGCTCATAGACCAGCCGCCCGACGATCTGGCCATGTTCCAGCACGAATGGCGCCTCGTGGCAGCGCACTTCCAGCACCCCGCGCGCACCGGCGCCCCCGGCAGCAGCATGGCCGAAACCGGGGTCGAAAAAGCCCGCGTAATGGACCCGGAACTCGCCCACCATCGCCAGATAGGGCGCCATTTCGGCCGCATAATCCGGCGGGATATGCACGGCCTCGCGGCTCACCAGGATGTAGAAGGCACCGGGGTCGAGGATCAATTGCCCGTCTTCGCTGTGCAACTCCTCCCAGAAATCGCGGGGCGGATAAGCCCCGATCCGGTCGAGGTCGATCACACCCGTATGTGGCTTGGCGCGGTAGCCCACGCGCGCACCCTGCGCGGGGCGCAGATCGACCGAGAAACCCAAGCCATCGGAGATGACAGGCTCGCCCGGCACCAGCGTTTCCGCTGCGTGCAATTCGGCCAGTTCGGCGTCACTGAG
>SLKB01000128.1 GCA_007134805.1 Paracoccaceae bacterium | reverse complement strand
GCAGATGCTCGTAGCTCTTGACCTCGGCCAGCACGTTCGGGACCGAGGGCACGCCCGCCTTGTTGCCGATGCGCACAGTCTCTATCTTGTTATCCATTCGGGTGCGCAGGTCGGCCTTGGGGAACCAGACCTCGGCGCCGAGGTCCTTGGACAGCCGCTCGGTCTCTTCGTCGAACATCAGGAAGACGAACTTGGGCTTTCCGCCACGGCGCTTGATGAAATCGATGACCTCCTTGTGCTGCAGGAGGTAATTGTTGATATCCTCGATCGACTGGAACTCGGCATGTGGCTGCTCCGAGGGGCAGAAGACATTCGGATGCTTGCCGTCATAACAGTCGATATAGCAGATATACTTGAAGTTCTTCACCCATTCATCGAGGCCGAGAAGGTTGAAGTTGGTCGCCGAGATGAAATAGATTGGATCCTCGTTGCGGTGGAAGAAGCGCCGGATCTCCGAGATGTTCTTCAGTTCTTTTTTTGGCATGAGTCTCTCCCTGTTCGTGTCCCTGTTTTTCTTGTTTACTCTGCCGCATCGGGCAGCTTCGTACCAGTCAACCGCGTCAGTGCGTCATCCGTGAATACCCGCAGGCCGAGGTCCGGCCGGTAGCCATGGATCTCGTTGACATCGAGCGCGAGCATGAAATCGAGGATCTCGCGGCTGATGACCTGTCCCGGCACGAGGATCGGAAACCCCGGCGGGTAGGGGATAATGAAGCTCGCCGAGACGACCTCCTGCCCCGCGTCGAGCGCCTTGCGCAGACTGCCGGTGAGATCGAGATAGTCGCATTTCTCCTCGTCGTAGGCCAGGAAGAAGGCAGTCCGGATGTCGCCTTCGGTCGTCGTCTGATCGGCACGGAACGCATCGTGGAAACGCGAGAAATCGGGCAGAGGCGGCAGATCCTCCACAAGGCTCTTGACCCGCCGCTCGAAGGCGCGGCGCTCCATGTTCGAGGCGTCGTCCAGCAGGTCATCGAGCCCGCGCGCGATCTCGACCAGCACTTCGATCAGATAGGCGACGGATGAGCGCGTGGTCCCGATATTGGTCATGAACAGGACCGTGTTGCGCGAGGTCTTGTTGATCTGGATGCCGTATTTGTCCATCAGGATCTGGGTCTTGAAGGTGTCGCCATCCCATCCCGTGCCCCCCACGGCCAGCGTGACGCGCGTGGCATCGAGGACGAACTCATCCTTCTCCCAGCATTCCCAGATATCGACCCAACCCTGTTCGGCGTTGTAGTAGGTCTCGACCCCGCTTTCGCGGAAGTCGGCAGGGATCATGTCGCCCGCAGTGAGCACCTTGAAATATTTTTTCAGAAGCGGATGGGTCGAGATCGCCCGCCGCATCGACATCGCCGCCTCGACCTGGCGCTGCACGAACTCGAAGCCTTCCAGTTCTACCTGCCGCCGCCCGACATCGAGGGAGGCAATGATCTGGTAGTTCGGCGAGGTCGAGGTGTGGGTCATGTAGGCTTCGTGAAAGCTCTGCTCGACCTGGCCCTTGAAGTCCTGATCATTGACATGGATCATCGAGCCTTGCCGTAATGCCGTCAGCGTCTTGTGCGTCGATTGCGTGGCGTAGGCGCGGACGCGCGCGCCTGGCGGTGCGATCAGCCGGGTCTTGAGCAGGGTGTCGTCATCGGCGTCCTTCAGCTTCTCCTGCTGCTTCTTCCACGCCTTGGCCTGTTCGGGGCTTTTCAACCGTTCGCGAAGGTTGTTTGCGGCGTTCATCGCCGTGCGCTGCCGATAGGTCGGCCCGAAGCGGGCGAAGGCGAACCATGCCTCGTCCCACAGGAAGATGAGGTCGGGCTTGATGGCGAGACATTCCTCCATCACGCGCTCGACATTGTAGACGATCCCGTCGAACGTGCAGTTCGTGAGCAGGAGCATCCGCACGCGATCAAGCTTGCCCGCTGCCTTGAGTGCGAGAAGCTGGTGCTTGATCTCGCGCAGCGGCACGGCGCCATACATCGAGTATTCGTTGAGCGGATAGCTGTCGAGATAGACGACCTGCGCGCCGGCCAGCACCATCCCGTAATGGTGCGATTTGTGACAGTCGCGATCGACCAGCACGATATCGCCAGGATGCACCAGCGCCTGAACCACGATCTTGTTGCATGTCGAGGTGCCATTGGTGGCAAAGAAGGTCTGGCGCGACCCGAAGGCCCGGCTCGCGAGTTCCTGCGCCTCCTTGATGGGGCCGTGCGGTTCCAGAAGACTGTCCAGCCCGCCGGATGTCGCAGAGGTTTCGGCCAGAAAGATGTTGGGCCCGTAGAAGGCGCCCATGTCCTGGATCCAGTGCGAGCGCGAGATCGACTTGCCGCGGCTGATCGGCATGGCGTGAAAGACACCCGTCGGCTGCCTCGAATAGTTCACGAGCGCTGTGAAGAACGGGGTCTTGTAGCGCGCCTGAACCCCGCGGAGGATGTTGAGGTGCAGTTCCAGAAAGTCTTCCTGATTGTAGAAGACGCGCCGGCAGATCCCCAGATCGAGCCCGGCGATATCCTCGACGGAGCGATCCGTGACCAGATAGGCATCAAGCTCCGGTCGGACCCGCGCAATGAGGCGGCATGTCTCGGGGCCGTAATCCTCGGGTGCGAGCGATTCGATCCCCTCGGCGCCGCCCGCGCGGTTCAGATAGCGCGTCAGGATCGACAATTGCGTGCGTGACTTGAGCCGCAGCCCGGGGCGCACGACAATTGCCTGGATGTTATGGTTGAACAGCACCGCAATCAGCGCATCCTCAACCGACGGCACCACGACGGACTCGTAGATGAAGGGATCTTCCGGCCGGCGCATACGGGCGACGTTCGACTTCAGCCAGCGTTCCTGATGTTCATTCACATCGTCGACGATCAGGACCTCGAAATAGGGTTTGGACATGGCGCGCGCTTCGGGCGAGAGCAGCGCCTCATCCTCATGCTCGTCGCTGTCGCCGAGATCGCGCTCGATCGGGATATGCCGGCGCCGGTACGCGCCCGAGGTCAGCGCCCGGGTCACGCGGTGGATGCCGTAGGCCGCCGCTTCGATACTGCCGTGCTCGTATTGCCGGCGCATCATCTCGAAGGCGGACATGCCGGGAAAGGCCCAGTAAGGCTCGATCACGGTCAGCGCTTCGAACAACTCTGAAACGCGCTTGCGTAGCCCGACCGACCCGCGCCCGTCCGGATTTCGAGATAATGTCGCCATTGCTTCGCGCAACGAGGACCAGCGGTCAAAGCGCAGTTGCACTGCCGAATAGTATTCATTCACCGATTGCATGCCATTTTCTCCCTGTCCCGCCAGTTGAAAAAGGGCACGCACGATCGTCAGACGGTCAGTGCCCCTCGCCGTTTGGCAGCAAAACGCCTTGGGTTGGAACATGCAGGTTGTATCCGTGGCGTGTCTGCGTGGCGGTCGTTCCGGTGTGATCGACACGCAGTCCAGCGCGTGACCCCTGCTTTGGTAACTCCAACGGCCCCAAGGTACTCAGATAGTCGTGCCACCCACTATTTCGATCGTAAACGGAAAAATCAACACTCCTGTCCCGAAAGCTTTTCAACACCTGTCCCAGACCTTTCATCCCAGTCTCGCGCTGGCGCCGAACAAGGTCAAGATCGACTTCGATGGGGAAGACATCTTCCTGGCCTGCTGATTGATGCAGAACATGCGCTGATGGATCGATCACGCAGGACCGTCCGACACCGCCCGCGCCCAACCCGTTGACATCGATCACATAGCACTGGAATTGCGCCGCGGTCGCGCGCGCGATGGCGAGTTCGGCGTCACGGTCGGTGGTCCCGGTAAGAACCGGGTGCAAGAGCACCTCGACCCCTGCGCTGGTCAACTGGCGCGTGGTCTCGGGGAACCAGATATCATAGCAGATCGACACTCCGAAGCGCCCAACATCGGGGACGTCGAAGATACAGAATTCGGTGCCGGCCTCGACATCGGCCTCGTAGGGGCGGAAGGGAAACATCTTGCGATAGCTGCTGACCAGCTGACCCTCGGGGTCGATCACGGCAGAGGTGTTGTAGATCCGGCCGTCGGGGCCTTTCTCGAACATCGATCCGGGAATGAGCCAGACCTTGTGATGCCGAGCCGCCGCGCAGAAGCGCTCTAGCGTGTCGTTGAGGAACGGTTGCGCGTAGCGCGGCAAGGGCCCAAAGGGTGCGAGTTCGGAAAACAGCACCATCTGCGTCCAGGGAAAGCGCTGCATCAGGATGTCCAGACGCTGCAGCATCCCTTCTACATTGGAATGAAGGGCGCTGACATGCATCTGCACACCTGCGATCGCGAATGGGGTCATGGCGGGCTGTCTCCTGAATATCTGGTCATCGCGCATAGTGTTGCGCAAGATGAAGCGCCTCGAGCCATATGCGAATTTGATTGCGGACTACAAGATGCCCCCATCCTGCCGACATTCAACCGTTACATTGCGGCAATGAACGGCATCGTGAGATCCTTGAGGTGCCCTTTTTTCAGGCAGGCACGATGAAGATAGGCGCTGCGCGCGTGCCGGACAGGGGTGCGCTGCGCATGGCGCGCGCCGCGCATCGTGTCGCAGGCGGCCGCATTTGGCAAATCGTCAATGTCCGAAAGCAGCGCGTGCCGGGCGAGTGCGCGCATGACGGTGTTGCGTGTACCGGTTCAGGATCCTCAGCAGATCTGCCTTCTTGAACGGTTTGGCCAGCACATCGTCAAACCCCTGCTCGTAATATGCCGAGACCTGATTTTGCATGACATTCGCGGTTGCCGCGATCGCGTAGGGCTGGGCGAGCGCTGCTGCATCCGCCCGCGCGCGGATCTCGGCCAGCGCCTCGAGCCCACCCATCACGGGCATCGAGATATCGAGCAGCAACACGTCGTATTTTCCTGGCTCCCACAATTGGCACGCTTCCAGCCCGTTCACGGCGAAATCGGCGTTAACGCCGATCTTATTGATCATTGCCGCGAGGATCCGGGCGTTGGTGGCATTGTCTTCCGCAATGAGCACGCGCAGCCCGGGCGGCAATGGTCCCTCCGCAACGCGCGACCGCACCTTGGCCGCTGAAACGCGCTGGGTCCTGGGGATGCGGAGATCCACATCGATCCGCGTGCCTTGTCCTTCACGGCTCTTGATCGAGATCTCGCCATGCATGAGCGTGACCAGATGCTTGACGATCGCAAGCCCGAGACCGGATCCGCCGAAGCGGCGGGTCACGGAATTGTCTGCCTGCTCGAACTCTTCGAATACGCGGGCGACCTGTTCGTCGGTCATGCCGATCCCCGTATCGACGATGCTGAAACGCAGATGGGTCGGTGACATGACTTCGGCCGCGATGTCGACGCGGCCTGTTTCGGTGAACTTGATGGCATTTCCGATCAGGTTGCCCAGGATCTGTGCCAGTCGGTCGCTGTCGCCCTCGCGCGGCTGGTCGAGCCCCGCGCCAAGGCTCAAGGTCAGCGACAGCCCCTTCGAGCGCGCAACCGCGCCGTGCAGCGCTTCGAGACGCGTCATGAGATCGGCCGGGATGAAGGGCTCGGCAGTCAGCGTCATCTTCCCGGCTTCGATCCGCGCGAGATCCAGGATGTCATTGATGATCGTGACCAGCGCGTCGCCCGAGTCGCAGACAGTCTTCAGCATGTCGGCCTGTTGCGCCGAAAGCGGCGTTTGCGACAGCAGGTCCGCCATGCCGAGGATCCCGTTCATCGGGGTGCGGATCTCGTGGCTCATATTGGCAAGGAAAGTCGATTTTGCTCGGTTCGCGGCCTCGGCCTGTTCGCGGGCCTTGTGCAATTCGGTCACGTCGGTGCGCAGCCCGACGCGACCGCCATCGCAGGTCGTCTTCTCGTAATACCGGATATGGTGGCCTTCGGGGGTGTGCTGTTCGTGAAACCCGTCGGCGCGCCGGAACTGGGCAAGGCGCGCCTTGACCCATTCGTCCTCGCATCCGATCGCTTCGCTGATCTGCCCTGACCGGGCCGCGTAGTCGACCACCTTGGCGAAGCTGACGCCAGGTCGCAGGACCGGGCCGAGCCGCGGATACATCTGTCGATATCTGCTGTTGGCGGCGATCAGGCGCTCATCGGCGTCATACATGACGAAACCGTCCTGCAAGGCTTCGATCGCAGAGAGCAGGCGTTCGCGGGTCTTTGCTGTTTCCTCTTCCGAGGCTTTCAACTTGCGGTAGCTCTGGACCAGTTCGGCCTCGGTCTTGGTGTGTCTGTAGAGTTGTTGCGACAAGGCGGCGATGACGAGGATGAAGATACTGAGCAAGACATAGGTCGCATAGGTCGCGTTGCGTTGCAAAATGCCCAGTTCCGCGCGCGCCGAGTCGGCCTCGGCGTTGAAAAGGTGCATCACCTCCATTGCAAAATTGCGCGTCTCGAGGCCAAGCTGGTCGAGCCGCGCGTCCATGAGCGCCAGACTGTCCCAGAGCTGATCGTCGGGGCCGTCCACGATGTCGATGAATT
>SLKB01000270.1 GCA_007134805.1 Paracoccaceae bacterium | reverse complement strand
CGGCAAGTCGGGCTTGTGCCGATCCGGCGGCCCGTGGCGTTCCTCACGACCACGCCGGGCGCGGCGCTGCGCACCGCGCTCAACTGGATCTGGCAGCCGGCCACCACGGATGTCTTCTTCCGCAAGCCCACAGCCTGAGCGCGGCGCGAACATGAACGGCCTGCATGATAGAGATGCAGGATATGAATTTGCTTCACATGCCCGACTGTGACATCTGCCTCACATGCTGTGCGAGGAGGGCCTTGCGCAGCACGCAGGCTTGCGGCAAGGCACGGGTCGGATGGCGCATCAACCGGAAAGGCATGCAATGAACGACGCATTGAGCGATCTTCTGGCGACCAGGCCCTGGCTTCTGGCCGATGGCGCAACCGGCACCAACCTGTTCAACATGGGCCTGCAATCGGGCGATGCGCCGGAATTGTGGAACGTGGACAGCCCCGACAAGATCCGCACGCTCTATCGCAACGCGGTCGAGGCGGGCTCGGACCTGTTCCTGACCAACACCTTCGGCGGCAATGCGAGCCGGCTGAAACTGCATGATGCCCAAGACCGCGTGCATGAGTTGAACCGCCTCGGCGCCGAACTGGGCCGCGAGATTGCCGATGCCAGCGGGCGCCGTGTCATCGTCGCAGGCTCGATCGGCCCCACCGGCGAGATCATGGCCCCGATGGGCGCGCTCACCCACACGCTGGCCGTCGAGATGTTCCATGAGCAGGCCGAAGGGCTGAAGGCGGGCGGGGCCGATGTGCTCTGGGTCGAGACGATTTCCGCGCCCGAGGAATACAAGGCCGCCGCCGAGGCAGCCGCCCTGGCCGAGATGCCCTGGTGCGGCACGATGAGCTTCGACACCGCCGGGCGCACGATGATGGGCATGACCTCGGCCGCGATGGTGCAGATGGTGCGCAAGCTCAAACACAAGCCGCTGGCCTATGGCGCCAATTGCGGCGTGGGCGCATCGGACCTGCTGCGCACGGTCCTCGGCTTCGTCGAGGGCGGCGCGGAGGGCGTGCTGATCGCCAAGGGCAATGCCGGCATCCCCAAATATGTCGAGGGCCATATCCATTACGACGGCACGCCCGATCTGATGGCCGAATATGCCGTGCTCGCCCGCGATTGCGGCGCGCGCATCATCGGTGGCTGCTGCGGCACCATGCAAGAGCATCTGCGCGCGATGCGTCACGCGCTCGAAACCCGCGCCCCCGGCCCGCGCCCCAGCCTCGACGAGATCACCGAAGCACTCGGCGGGTTCTCCTCAGCGCTCGATGGCACCGAAGGCGCCGAGGCCGCAGCCGCGACCGGGCGACGCGCGCGCGGCGGCCGCACAAGGCGGCGCGACGGCTGAGCCGCGCGTGCCCGCCTCCGGGTCGTCGCAATGCGCACGCATGTCGCAATTGAACAAGTGCACAAGCAGTTAGTAGCGCACAGAGGGCGCAGATCCCGCCCCGCGCGCGTGTGAAAGGGAAAGCCGATGGCTGACGAAGACGACATCATCCTCGCCGATCTGTCCGATGACGAACTCGTCGAGCAGATGATGGATGACCTCTATGACGGGATGAAGGAAGAGATCGAGGAGGGTGTGAACATCCTGCTCGAACGCGGCTGGACACCCTATGACATCCTCACCAAGGCGCTGGTCGCGGGCATGACGATCGTGGGCCATGATTTCCGCGACGGGATCCTCTTCGTGCCCGAAGTGCTGCTCGCGGCCAATGCGATGAAGGGCGGCATGGCGATCCTGAAGCCGCTTCTGGTCGAGACGGGCGCCCCGCGCATGGGCAAGATGGTGATCGGCACCGTGAAAGGCGATATCCACGATATCGGCAAGAACCTCGTCGCGATGATGATGGAAGGCGCGGGCTTCGAAGTGGTGGATCTGGGCATCAACAACGCGGTCGAGAAATACCTCGACGCGCTGGCGCGCGAACAGCCCGACATCCTGGGCATGTCGGCGCTGCTGACCACGACCATGCCCTACATGAAGGTCGTGATCGACACGATGAAGGCCGAGGGCATCCGCGACGATTATATCGTGCTCGTGGGCGGCGCGCCGCTCAACGAGGAATTCGGCCGCGCCATCGGCGCCGACGCCTATTGCCGCGACGCAGCCGTCGCCGTCGAGACCGCCAAGGCTTTCGTCGCCCGCAAGCACAACCAGATCACCGCCGGCTGAACCCCGCCGCGCCTTGGCAAGCCTGTCCACGCCGGCCCCTCGGGGCCGGCGTCTTGCATGCGTGGCGCCGGGAGGGGGAGCGCCCGCTCAAGGTGCCTCCGGCACCCGTCGCGGGCGCTCGCGCGGCGCCGGGCGCCGCGCGGGTGCCGCTTGCGGGCGATCGCTGTCAGCTTTCAGGGTTTTTTCAAATGGCGAAGTCTTTTTTCGCCTGATGAAAAAAGATGGCAGCCTCTGCGGCTGATTTTTTCAACAGGTGAAATCGTTTTTCATTTCCGCGTCAGCCGACGAAGGCTTTCTCGACAACGTATTGAGCAGGCTCGGAATTTGCGCCCTCATTCAGGCCCGCCGCGTCGAGGATCTTCTGGATGTCGCGGTTGAACTCCAGCGAGCCGCAGACCATCACGCGGTCCTGCGCGGGGTCGAGGGGCGGGATGCCGAGATCCGTGAAAACCTTGCCGGACTGGAGGTTATCCGTGATCCGCCCCCTGCGCGGGCTGTCTTCGCGCGTCGTCGTGGGGTAGTAGGACAGCTTGCCCGCGACTAGTTCGCCGATCAGCGGATCCTCGGGCAGTTCCTCAACAAGATCAGCGCCATAGCGAAGCTCTGCCACGTCGCGGCAGGTATGCATGACGATGACCTGCGCGTATTTCTCCCATGTCTCTGGATCGCGCAGCAGCGAGGCGAAGGGCGCAATGCCCGTGCCGGTCGCCAGCATCCACAGCCGCTTGCCGGGCAGGAGCGCGTCAAGCACCAGCGTGCCCACCGGCTTGGGCCGCAAAATGATCTGCTCGCCCGGCTGGATATGCTGCAGCCGCGAGGTCAGCGGCCCGTCCGGCACCTTGATCGAATAGAATTCCAGCTCTTCATCCCAGGCGGGCGAGGCGATCGAATAGGCGCGCAGCAGCGGCTTGCCGGTCTCGCCCATCAGCCCGATCATAACGAACTCGCCCGAACGGAAGCGCAGGCTGCGCGGCCGCGTGCAGCGGAAGGCAAACAGCCGGTCGGTGTAGTGCCGCACCGACGTGACCGTCTGCGCATCAGGCAGCACCGGGGTCGCCTTCGGGTCGGTTTTCAACTGTTCGGTCATCGCGGAGCCTCTGGTTGCACTCGGGCCGATCTTGCCAATGCGCATGTCCTTACGCCCTGAGCGACATCAAATTCAAGCGCCGCAATGCCGCAACCGCAAAAATAGCAGGACAGATCACGAAAAATGTTCCATATTGCCGGCTGAAAAGGGCAGTAAGCCCGAAAATTGTTCCGATGACTCTGCGATTCGGCACTCAAGGAGACGCGCATGGCCGCTGAACTGGACGATCTGGACCGGCGCATCCTCGAATGCCTGCAGCGCGATGCAAGCCAGTCGCTCGACGAGATCGCGCGCAAGGTGGGCTCCAGCAAGACACCGGTCTGGAACCGGATTCGCAAGCTGCGCAATGCGGGCGTCATCACGCGCAACACAACGATTCTGGACCCCGAGGCGCTGGGGCTGGAGGCCTGTTTCTTCGTGCTGGTGCGCACCTCGGCGCATGAGGCCGACTGGCAGACGCGCTTCCTGCACGCGGTGCGTGCGCGTCCCGAAGTGCTCGAGGCGCACCGCCTCGCGGGGGATGTCGACTATATCCTGAAAGTGCGCGTACCCAATGCGCGCGCCTATGACCGTTTCTATCAGGCGTTGATTTCAGAGGTCAGCATTCATAACGTGACCGCACTTTTGTCGATGGAAGAGATCAAGTTCACCACCGAATTGCCCCTTGGCCACATGGCCCCCTGACCCGTTCTCCCGGAGGACCCACATGCGCCCTGCCCCCCTTGCCCCCGCTGCATTGCTCGCGGTCACCGCGCTGCTCGCCACCCCGCTGGCCGCGCAGAATGTGCCCGCGCTTTATGATCTGGCCGCGCCCGGCCCCGAGGTCACCGTGCGCGCCGCGCCCTCGGGCGATGCCGAGGCGCTGGGTGCGTTCGGATCCGACATCACGCTGGTCGAAGTGGTCGCGCTCAGCGCAGAGGGCGACTGGGGCCAGGTCAATCTGGGCGAGGGCAGCGGCTGGGTCGAGATGGCGGCACTCGAGCTGCGCGGCGTGCATATCGACAATTACAACCTGCCCGACAGCCTCTTCTGCATGGGCACCGAGCCCTTCTGGTCGGTCTCGAACATCAATGGCGCGCTGCATTACGACACGCCCGACATGCCCGGCGCGGACCTCGCGATCTGGATCGCGCAGGACAGCGGAATCGCCGAAGATCTGCGGCGGATGGTGCAGTTCGCCGGGATCGGCGGGCCGGGGGTGGCCTTCCTCTATCCCGCGCAATGCTCGGACGGGATGAGCGATCGCGCCTATGGGCTGGCGATCAGCCTGATGACCGCGCCCGGGGCGCCGCTTCTGTCGGGGTGCTGCACGCTCAACCGCTGAGGGCGGCGAGCCAGCGCTCGACCCGCGCGCGGTTGTTGCCCATGTCGGAATGCCCGAAGCGCGCGCGCGCGAACGCCAGCACCATCGCCCCCTCGCCCGCCGGTTCCACCCGGATCGAGGTATAGTCGGGATAGCCCATGATCGGCGTGCGGGTGAGATAGGTCATGTGCCCTGCACTCACGCTGCCGGCGAGCAGCACGGCCCCGTCGGCGCGCGCGACGGCGTCGATCCGCTCGGCCAGCGGGCGCGGGGCCTCGTCGAAGACCTGTGGCAGCGCGTCGCCATCGACCATGCGCACCAGGTGATAATTCGGCGTGCGCGGGCGCTGGACGAGGCGCGGATCCTCATGCCAGCGCGCGGGATCAGACGGCGCGAGGCGGATATAGCCCATCCCGGCCAGCGCCAGCACAAGTGCCAGGATCACGAGAAGCTTGATCATGTCGACAGGCCTTCTGCTGCGCCGGCGGATGCGGCCTTGATGCCTGTGCCCTGCGCGCGCGTCAAGCGACGCGGACGGCCCTGATCCCTGTTTGAGGCGGGCCGCGTTTCTGCTAGCGCTGGGGCACGCCGCTGAATGAGGCCGCGATGCTTTATGATGACACTGCCTATGACCCCGCGATCTGGCCAGAGAGCTACTGGCGCGCCAGTACGGACGCGCCCGATCCCTGCCCGGCCCTCGAGGGGACAGCGCGCGCCGATGTCGCGATCATCGGGTCGGGCTATGCGGGGCTGAATGCAGCGCTCGAACTGGTCGAGCGTTTCGGGCTGCGCGTGACTGTGCTCGAGGCCGCGCAGCCTGGCTGGGGCGCATCGGGGCGCAATGGCGGGTTCTGCTGTCTGGGCGGCGCGCGGCTGAGCGCGGGCGCGATCACGCGGCGCCTCTCGGCGGGTGCGGCGCGCGACTGGGCAGCCTATGAGCGCGCGGCGATCGCGCGGGTCGCGGACAATCTGGCGCGCTACGGGATCGACGCGCGGGTGTCCGAGCCGGGCGATCTCTACCTTGCCGCCAGCGCGCGCGACTGGGCGCGGATGCGCGCCGAGGCCGGGCCGGATGCGCGCGTGCTCGATGCGCGCGGCTTGCGCGAGGAAGGCTTTGACACGGCCGTCTATCACGGCGGCATCCTCGGGCGCGGGGGGTTCGGGCTGCACCCGTTCGCCTATGTGACGGGGCTTGCGCGCGCGGCGCGGCAGGCGGGCGTCGTGATCCACGGCGACAGCCGCGTCATCAGGGTTGAGCCGCAGGGTGGTGGCTGGGCCCTGCACACAGCGCAAGGCCGGCTGGAGGCGGGCCAGGTGCTGGTCGCCACCAATGGCTATTCGGACGAACGGCTCACCCCATGGCTTGGCCGGCGGATCCTGCCCGTGATCTCGAACATCATGGTCACGCGCCCGCTCAGCGGGGCAGAACTGCAGGCCCAGGGCTGGACGCGGAGCGTCATGGCGCATGACAGCCGCACGCTCTTGCATTATTTCCGCCTCTTGCCCGAGGGGCGGATGATGTTCGGCGCGCGCGGCGGGGTCTCGACCGCCCCCGAGCCTGTCGCGCGCTTTGCGCGGCGCGCGCGCGCCAGTTTCGAGACGATCTTTCCCCGGCTCGCGCAGGCCGAGACCGCGTATCGCTGGAACGGCCTGATCTGCCTCACGGGCTCGCGCGCGCCCTATATCGGCCCCGTGCCGGGCGCCGACGGGCTGTGGCTCAGCCTCGGCTGGCACGGAAATGGTGTCGCGGCCGCAAGCGAAGGCGGGCGGCGCGCCGCCGGGGCGATGATGGGCGCGACGGGCGCCCTGCCCGCGCTCGTGCGCCGCGCGCCCGCGCGCTTTCCCGTGCCGCGCCGCCTCGCACTTGCAGGCGCGATGGCCCTCGGCGGGCCGGCGGCGG
>SLKB01000123.1 GCA_007134805.1 Paracoccaceae bacterium | reverse complement strand
CTCGCGATCATGGGCTTTATGGGCTACCGCAAACGGACCGGGTTCCTTGCCGGACTGACCGTGGCGCAGATCTCGGAATTCTCGCTGATCTTCATGGCGATGGGCATCACCATCGGCCATGTCGGGCAGCAGGCGATGGGGCTGGTAACGCTGGTGGGCCTCGTCACGATCGCGCTGTCGGTCTACATGATCACATGGTCGCACAAGCTGTTCGAGATCTGCGAACCCTATCTGGGCATGTTCGAGCGCAAGCGCGCGCATCGCGAGGAGGATGTGGGTGATGCCAGCGCGACCGCGAAGGACTATGACTTCATCATCTTCGGGCTTGGGCGCTATGGCTGCCGGATCGGCAGCCGGCTGAAAGAGAAGGGTTACAACATCCTCGGTGTCGATTTCGACCCCGAAGCGCTTGAAAACTGGCGCAAGATGGGGCTGGCGGCCGCTTACGGCGATGCCACCGACCCTGAATTCGTCGCGCATATGGATCTCTCGCGGGTGCGCGCTGTCGTCTCGGCCGTTCCCCGCGACCGTGGCGCACTGACCGAGGCCGACCCGCAGCACGCGCTCTTGCACGGGCTGCACTCGGCGAATTACCGCGGCAAGGTGTTTTTGTCGGTGCAGCAGATGGCCGAAGCAGATGAGCTGATGAAGAGAGGCGCGAGCGTCGTGCTGAAACCCTTCGACGATGCAGCCGATTACGCTGTGCGGCAATTGACCGAAGAAACCGACGCGGCGCGCTAGCGCGCTGTCGCCCAGGCCATCACGCGGGCCTGTTCGGCGCGCACGCCATCGCGGTCGAGTCCGGTGTCGCACCATGTCCCGCTGAGCGTGTCGAAGGATCTCGCCGAGGGCATGTCCGTCCCGCTCGCGACGATCACCGCGCAAAGATCCGGGATACCCTGATCAAGACATTCCTGCCGCAGCAGCGCCAGCATCGGCCCAAGCTGGCGCGCGACAGACGGCGCGAACCCAAGCGCAACAGCCAGATCCGTATAGGTCCACAGCCGCGCGCCGTTGTCCCGCGCGTCCCTCGCATAGACCGCCAGCGCGCGACGCGCGGTCTGGCGCGAGGCGAGGCGGGGGCCGCGCGTCACTGCCCGTCACTGATCCAGGAAACTGCGCAGCTTGCGCGAGCGCGAGGGGTGCTTGAGCTTGCGCAGCGCCTTCGCCTCGATCTGGCGGATGCGTTCGCGTGTGACCGAGAATTGCTGGCCCACCTCTTCGAGCGTGTGGTCGGTGTTCATCCCGATCCCGAAGCGCATGCGCAACACCCGCTCCTCGCGCGGGGTGAGCGAGGACAGCACCCGCGTCGTCGTCTCGCGCAGATTGTCCTGGATCGCGGATTCCAGCGGCAGGAGCGCGTTCTTGTCCTCGATGAAATCGCCAAGCTGGCTGTCTTCCTCGTCGCCGATGGGCGTCTCGAGGCTGATCGGCTCCTTGGCGATCTTCATCACCTTGCGCACCTTGTCGAGCGGCATCTGCAACTTCTCGGCCAGTTCCTCCGAGGTGGGCTCGCGCCCGATCTCGTGCAGCATCTGCCGGCCCGTGCGCACCAGTTTGTTGATCGTCTCGATCATGTGCACCGGAATGCGGATCGTGCGCGCCTGATCGGCGATGGACCGCGTGATCGCCTGCCGGATCCACCAGGTGGCATAGGTCGAGAACTTGTAGCCGCGCCGGTATTCGAATTTGTCCACGGCCTTCATCAGGCCGATATTGCCTTCCTGAATGAGATCGAGGAATTGCAATCCGCGGTTCGTGTATTTCTTGGCGATCGAGATCACCAGGCGCAGGTTCGCCTCGACCATTTCCTTCTTGGCCTGACGCGCTTCCTTCTCGCCCTTCTGCACCTGCCCGACTATGCGGCGGTATTCCTGAATGTCCACGCCCACATACTGGCCGACCTGCGCCATGTCACTGCGCAACTCCTCGACCTTGTCGCGCGAGCGGTCCATCAGCGATTGCCAGCCGCGTCCCGGCTTGCCGGCCATGCGCTCGCACCATGTCGGGTCCAGTTCGGACCCGCGATAGGCGTCGATGAACTCGCGGCGGTTGATGCGGGCCTGATCGGCGAGCTTCACCATCGCCCCGTCGATCGACATGATGCGCTTGTTGATCCCGTAAAGCTGATCGATCAGCGCCTCGATCCGGTTGTTATGCAGATGCAGCGAGTTCACCAGCTCGACGATTTCGGCGCGCAACGTCTGGTAGCGATCCTCCTGCGCGTCCGAGAAGCGACCGGCTTCCTGCATCGTCGCGTGCATGCGCGCCTCCTGCATCGTCGCCAGCGTCTCGTAATCCCGGGCGATCCGATCGAGCGTTTCGAGCACGCGCGGCTTGAGTGCCGTCTCCATCGCGGCGAGCGACAGGTTCGACTGATCGTCGTCCTCGTCATCCTCGTCGGATTTCTGGATCGGGTTGCCATCCGCGTCGAGTTCCGGCTCACGCTCGCGCCGCGGGGTCTGGGCGGTGGGCGCCTCGCCCCCGTTCAGCCCCTCGGTCAGCGGCACGCCGTCCTCGTCCCCATCGAGCGCATTGCCGAAGGTCGCCTCGAGGTCGATCACGTCGCGCAGCAGCACGTCCTCATTGAGCAACTCGTCCCGCCAGATGGTGATCGCCTGAAAGGTGAGCGGGCTTTCGCAGAGCCCGGCGATCATCGTGTTGCGCCCGGCCTCAATGCGCTTGGCGATCGCGATCTCGCCCTCGCGCGAGAGCAGCTCGACCGAGCCCATCTCGCGCAGGTACATGCGCACCGGATCATCGGTGCGGTCAAGCTTCTCGTCGCTGCTGGAGGTCGCGACAGCCACTTCGCGCGACCCGGCCGTTTCGACCAGCGCGCCGCCCTTGCTGTCCGTCTCCTCGGCCTCTTCGTCATCCTCGATGACATTGATGCCCATCTCCGAGAGCATCGACATCACATCCTCGATCTGCTCGGACGCGACCTGATCGGGCGGCAGCGCCTTGTTGAGCTGATCATAGGTGATGAAGCCGCGTTCCTTCGCCTTGGAGATCATCTTCTTTATCGAGGCCTGACTGACAGTCTGGGTGCTGTCGCTGTCTTGATCCTCGGTCCGGGTCTCATCGGTGTCTTTGGCGGCCATGGACGCTCCGAATCTGCTGCTTTGGCGATCCCTGCTGCGAATCAGCGACGCGAATCGCTCAAGGGGCACGCGGGATTGCTCTGATGTAGGGAAGATGCGGGTATTTTTCCAGTTCCAAGCTGCAAGAAACGGGGCTTGCGCGCGCTCAGATGCCGCGAATCGATCACTTCTTGCGTTTTACCCAGATTTCGGCGGCGATCATCTGCGACAACTCGCGCGACAGGGCCTCGCGATCCTCTCCCAGATCGGTGGAATCAGTGAGCCGCGTCTGCTCGGCGCGCTGGCGCATTTCGGTTGCCTGCTTGAGCCGCCAGGTCAGGCTTTCATCAGCCAGATGCGCCATGTCTTCGGACGCGTCGCGCAGCTCGTCCTCGGCGCCGCGCCGGGTGAGCAGTTTCGCAAGCTCCTCGCGCAGGCACAACCGCGCGAGGCTTGCATCCTCGCGCTGGCGCACGGGCGGGGACACGCGCACATGGCCAAGGCCAAGGATCCGTTCTGCCTCGACCCGCGCGGGCGTGGGCAGGCCCGCCGGCACTGCACCGGGATCGGCTCCCAGAAGCGCGCGCCGCAAGCCCTCACGCGCGGGGCTGCGCATCTCGGCGCGGTCGAGATCGCTGTCGAACTCGCTCAGGAGCACGGGATGCGTGCACAGGATCGCAAGGATCACCTCCTCGCGCATCGATTCGGCAACATCGAGGTTTTCGGACGAGGCCAGCAGCGTCGAGCGGGTGGCCTGCAGCGCAGCGCTCGGGGCAGGGGCGCCGAACCCCCCGCGCCCGCGCCCGGACATGCGCCCCCCCTGGCCGCGGCCGGGCCCGCGCGCGCTCTGTTGCGGGCGGAAAGTCTCGCTGCGCAGCGCCCGCAGGCTGTCGGCGTAATGCGCGCGCAGCCCCGGATCGCTGATCTGCGCCAGCGCCGCGCGCAGCTTCTTGTCCAGCGCGGCGCGCCGCTCGGGGCTGTCGAAAACCTGCCCCTCGGTCTCGCGCGCCCACAAAAGCCGCACCAGCGGTACGGCCCCCTCGATCAGCTTGCGCATCGCGCCTGGCCCGCCGCTGCGCAGCACATCATCGGGGTCGAGCTTTTCGGGCAGCAGGCAGAAGCGCAGCGATTGCTCGGATGAGAGCAGGGGCAGGGCGAGATCGATCAGCCGGTAGCCCGCGCGCAGGCCGGCCGCGTCGCCATCAAGCGCAATCACCGGCTCGGGTGAGATCCGCCAGATCAGGCGCAGCTGCGCCTCGGTGATCGCCGTGCCGAGCGGGGCGACCGCCGCTTCGAACCCCGCAGCCACCAGCGCAATCACATCCATGTAGCCCTCGGCCACGATCAACGGGCCAGCCTGTCCCACGGCCTTGCGCGCAGGCCCCGCATGGTAAAGCGTGCGGCCCTTGTCGAACAGCGGCGTTTCCGGCGAGTTGAGGTATTTGGCAGGCGCGGCAGGGTCCATTGCGCGGCCGCCAAAGGCGATGCAGCGCCCGCGCAGGTCACGGATCGGATACATGATCCGGCCGCGAAAGCGGTCATAGGGCGCGCGTCCGTCCTCGGGGGCGATGGCAAGCCCCGCCTCGATGATCTTTGCCCCCGCAACCCCCGCCCCGGTCAGATGCGACCAGAGCGTCTGGCGCGCCTCTGGCGCATAGCCGATCTCGAAGCGCGCGAGCGTGTCCTCGGCAAGGCCGCGCCCTTTCAGATACTCCCGCGCGGGCGCGGCAGCGCGGGAGGAGATCTGCCCGCGATAGAACCGCGCCGCCGCCTCCATCACCTCGACCAGCGCGCCCAGCCGATCGGCTTTCGCGGCGGCCTCGGGGTCGCGGTCGGGCATCGGCATCCCGGCCTCGCGCGCGAGCGTCTCGACTGCTTCCATGAAGCTCATGTTCTCGGTCTCGCGCAGGAAGCTCAGCGCGTCGCCCTTGGCGTGACAGCCGAAGCAATAGTAGAAGCCCTTGCGGTCATCCACATGAAAGGACGCGGTCTTTTCCTGGTGAAACGGGCAGGGCGCCCAGAAATCGCCCTTGCCCTGGTTGGATTTGCGCAGATCCCACACGACCTTGCGCCCGACCACCGACGAGATCGAGACACGGTTGCGCAACTCTTCCAGAAAACCGGGGGGCAGACTCATGCGCGGGATTGTGGCAGATCACGCGGCTTTGTTGAAGCACTCATCCGATCGCGCCCTATGTTAACTCTCAAGCGGCGGGGCGATCTCGCAGACAGGAGGGCAAGATGCTGAACAGACGGGGTTTCATGATGGCGACGTTGATGGGCTCGGTGCTGGGGGCGCTCGGCTGGCGCGCGCAGGCAGGCGCGGACGAGTTTCCCTTTACCCTGACCGAGGAGGAATGGCGTGCGCGCCTGACACCGGCGCAATTCGCGGTCCTGCGCGAGCACGCGACCGAGCGCGCCTTCACCAACACGCTGATGGGCGAACGCTCGCCGCTTCTCGACGAAGAACGCGCCGGGACCTATAATTGCGCGGGCTGCGGCCAGGGCCTTTATCGTTCCGAGACGAAATATGACAGCCGCACGGGCTGGCCGAGCTTCTGGGATGCGATCGAGGATGCCGTGGGCACCAAGACCGACCGGAGTTTCTTCATGCTGCGCACCGAGGTCCATTGCGCGCGCTGCGGCGGGCATCAGGGTCATATCTTCAACGATGGCCCCGAACCGACAGGCAAGCGCCATTGTATCAACGGGCTCGCGCTGACCTTCACCCCGGATGACACCGGCGAGGTCGAAGGCCTGCCCGTGAGCGCCTGAGCGGGCCATTTGGCAGCCGCGCCCGGCATGTCTATATTGGGCGGGCCGGGCCGGTTCGCGGACCGCCTGATCCCGGTTTTGCAACAGGAAGGCCTTGATGCTGCAACGATTGCTTGATCTCTTCGCGCTCCAGCCCGAACCTGCAGCGCCCCCGCCGCCCGCACCGCGCACAGTCCTCGTGGCACTTCTGGTTCGCGCCGCGCGCGCCAGCGATGTCGAGGAGCCGGAGCAAAGCGCCATGATCGAAACGGTCCTGCAAGAGCGCTATGCCCTCGCGCACGACGCGCAGCACGCCCTCCTGCGCGAGGCCCGCGCGCTCGAGGCGCGCACGGGCGACACGGTCCATCTGACGCTCGGTGCCAAACAGGAGGTCGCGCTCGACGATCGCCCGGGGCTGCTGACCGACATGTGGCGGATCATCCTCGCCGATGGCGGGCGGCACGAGAACGAGGACGGACTGATGCGCCTTGTCTCGAGCCTTCTGGGTCTGCCGGACCGCGAGTCGGCCTTCGCGCGGCAACGCGCAATCGCAGCACTGCGCAAGGCAGAGGCCTGATCGCCCACGAGCCGCCCACGGCTTTCCTTCGCAGCCTGCGTCAAGGCGCCACGGATACTCGAAGCG
>SLKB01000203.1 GCA_007134805.1 Paracoccaceae bacterium | reverse complement strand
GCGCTATCTGGCGATGATCGAGGATTGCCTGAAGACACAGCACCGGCTGATCGGCATGATCCAGCCGCGCGAGGTTCCGGGCACCAACGAGAAACTGCTGCACGCGATTGGCTGTGCGGGGCGGCTGACTGCCTTCTCGGAAACCGAGGACGGGCGCTACATGATCACGCTCGCCGGGGTTTCGCGCTTTCGTGTGCGCGAGGAAGTGAGCGGCTTCACGCCCTACCGCCGGGTCGAGATCGACTGGTCCGGCTTCGAGCGCGACCGCGGCAACGAGGAGAACGACCCCGGCTTCCGGCGGACTGTCTTCTTCGAGATCCTGAAGCGGTTCTTTGCCATGCACCAGCTGTCAACCGATTGGGACAGCCTGTCGGGCGCGGATGATGAGCTGCTGATAAATTCGCTCTCGATGCTCTGCCCGTTCGAGCCCGATGAGAAACAGGCGCTGCTGGAAGCGCCCTCGCTTGCAACCCGGCGCGAGACGCTGGTCACGCTGATGGAATTCGCCCTGCGCGGGGGCGATGACGAGGCGCTGCAGTGAACGACGAGCATGAAGTCAGCCTGCCGCGGGCCGATGACGGCCCGCCCCCGCCGCGCGCATTCGACCGTCACATGCTCGAAGCACTTGTCTGCCCGGTCACCAAAGGCGTACTGCGCTATGACTCGCGCCGGCAGGAGTTGGTGTCCAAGGCCGCGCATCTGGCCTTTCCCATCCGCGGCGGCATCCCGATCATGCTGGTCGATGAGGCGCGCGAGATCGAGTGAGGCGCGATCCCGCGCGTCAGAGCCAGTCGCGCAGGATCGGGATCAGGGGGATATCAGCGGGGGGCATCGGGTAGTCGCGCAAATCCGCCGGTCGCACCCATTTCAGGGCCTGCCCCTCGCGTGATTGCACCTGGCCGTCCCATTTGCGGCAGGCGAAAAGGGGCATCAGCAAGTGAAACTCGGGGTAGCTGTGGCTCGCGAAGGTCAGGGGCGCAAGGCAGCTCGACCAGGTGTTGATGCCCAACTCCTCGTGCAATTCACGGATGAGCGCGGCCTCGGGCGTCTCATGGGGTTCGACCTTGCCGCCCGGAAACTCCCACAGCCCGGCCATCGATTTGCCTTGCGGGCGCTGGGCGAGAAGGACGCGCCCATCGGCATCGATGAGCGCGACGGCCGAGACGACGATGATCTTCAAGACCGGTAATCCGCGTTGATCTCGATATAGCGGGCCGTCAGATCGCAGGTCCAGACCGTGGCCGCGCCCTTGCCCAGCCCCAAATCGACCCCGAAGACCAGATCGGACTGCTTCATGTATGCAGCCCCCTGCGCTTCGGTGTAGCTTTCGGCGACCTGGCCGCTTTCGGCGACCAGATGCGGCCCGAAGCGGATGCTCAGCCGGTCGCGATCCGCCTCTGCGCCCGATTTGCCGATCGCCATGACGATCCGGCCCCAGTTCGGATCCTCGCCGGCGGCAGCGGTCTTGACCAGCGGCGAATTGGCGATGGACATCGCCACGCGGCGGGCATCGGCATCGTCGCGCGCCCCGGTGACAGTGATTTCGATGAATTTCCGCGCCCCCTCGCCATCGCGGACGACCTGATGCGCAAGATCGCGCATGACGCTTTCAAGCGCCTGCGCGACTGCCTCGGCCGCGGGGCTGGTGGCATCCTCGATCGGCAGCGCTGTGGATTGCCCGGTCGCGGCCAGAAGCAGCATGTCCGATGTCGATGTGTCGCTGTCCACCGTGATACAGTTGAAGCTGCGGTCGGTCAGGCGGCCCAGCAGGGTTTGCGCGACATCTTGGTCAATCGCGGCATCGGTAAAGAGATAGACCAGCATCGTCCCCATGTCGGGCGCGATCATCCCCGAGCCCTTGGCGATCCCCGCGATCCGGACCGGGGCGCCACCCAGATCGATCTGCGCCGCCGCGCCCTTGGGGAAGGTGTCCGTGGTCATGATGGCGCGCGCTGCATCGGGCAGGCCGTCCTCCGCAAGACCCCGGACGAGATCGGGCAGGGCGGCGGTGATGCGCGCATGCGGCAAGGGCTCTCCGATCACACCGGTCGAGGCGGTGAAGACCCGCGCTTTTGGCAGATCGAGCGCATCGGCCACGGCCGCGCAGATCGCATCGACCGCCTCGTTCCCGGCACGGCCCGTGAAGGCATTGGCATTACCGGAATTGACCAGGATCGCCGCGCCTGCGTCACTGCTCTGGCCGATCTTGGCCTGCGCATCGAGGATCGAGGCCGCGCGCGTGGCCGACCGGGTGAAGCAGCCCGCAAGCGTGGTGCCGGGGGCGAGATGGGCGAGCATGACATCCGTGCGGCCCTTGTAGCGCACCCCGGCGCGGGCCGTGGCGAACCGTGCGCCCGCGATCTGCGGCAGATCGGGGAAAGTCGCAGGCGCCAGCGGCGAGACGGCCGCGCGCTTCGCGCTTCCCTTGCGCTTTCGCTTGAGTTCCTTCTTCAGCGCCTTGATCTTGCGTTCAAGCTTCTTCTTCGCGCCCATGCTCACCCTGTCCATGCCCTGCCTGAATGCCAGCGCCGGCCCCGTGGATCAAAGGCCGGCGCATTCCCAGATACAGGCGGGGTGATCAGTCGTCCAGCAGCTCTGTGCGCATGAGGACCGACGGGTCGAAATCCTCGAAACTCCGCTCGATGCTCGCGCTCTCCTTGGCGCGGGTCACTTCTGCCTGCGCGGCTTCGCGCTGCAGGTTCTGCTCGATCGCCTCGCGGACGTCTTCGAGCGGCGGCGCCGAGGACATGCGCGTGTCGTTCAAGAGAACGATGTGCCAGCCGAACTGCGTCTCGAGCGGGCCCATGTATTCGCCGATCTCGAGCTCGACCACCGCCTCTTCGAATTCGGGGATCATCGCGCCCGGGCCGAACCAGCCGAGCGAGCCCCCGCCGGCGGCGGCCCCGTCCAGCGAATGCTCGCGCGCGAGCTCGGCGAAATCCGCGCCCTCATCGAGCATCTCGCGCAGGGCCTGCGCCTCTTCCTCGGTCTCGACGATGATGTGCGACGCGTTGAATTCCGGTGTCGGCTCGCGCCCGTCGAACTCGGTGGCAAAGGCCGTATAGGCTTCGCTGACATTGTCGTCGGTAATCGCCGCCTCGGCCGCGCGGGTCAGCGCGGCATTGGCGATGAAGGCGCGCTGTTCGTTCTCGAGCTCGATCTGCTCGCGCGGCGAGAGCGTGCCCTCGGCCTCCTGCATCAGGGCAGTCTGCTCGATCAACTGCTCGATCAGCGGCTCGAACAGCGCTTCGGGCGGCATGGACTGGAATTGCTCGGGCAGCGTGGCGCGCGCGGCGAGCAGATGGCCGAGCGTGATCTCGGTGCCGTTCACTGTTGCGAGCACTGTCGAGCGGCTGGGCGTGTCCTCGCCCAGCGCCGGGCTTGACAGCGCGAGCCCGGCAGCAAGGATGACAGCACTGGTTCGCGAAAAACTGACCATGGATGAAGCTCCTGTAGAAGCGCGCGGCCAGCGCGCGTCGTTGACACTGTAGAGGCAGCCCATTACATCGCGGATGGGCCTTGCATGCTTGGGCACCGAGCGGTTCACCTGCCTTTCTATGGAAGCCTGTGCGCGCCGACAACCCCGGGCAGCCCCTGCAGGGCATGACGATCAGGTCAGCGGCAAGTGAGCCTGCCGCGCCTTGGCGAAGGAAGCGGAGACAGGATGCTGGGTATCGGGTCGATTTCGAAGAAACTCTTTGGGACGGCGAATGACCGCAAGGTCAAGTCCGCCCATCCACTCGTTGCGCAGATCAACGCGCTCGAGCCCGAGTTCAAGGCGCTGTCCGACGAGGGTCTGGTTGCGCGGACCGAGGATCTCAAGGCGCGGGTGGCGCAGGGTGCGAGCCTCGAGTCGGTGCTGCCCGAAGCCTTCGCCAATTGCCGCGAGGCCGCGCGCCGGGCGCTGGGGCTGCGCGCGTTCGATGTGCAGCTTCTGGGGGGCATCTTCCTGCATCGCGGCAATATCGCCGAGATGAAGACCGGCGAGGGCAAGACGCTTGTGGCGACCTTTCCCGCGTATCTGAATGCGCTGACCGGGCGCGGCGTGCATATCGTGACGGTCAACGACTACCTCGCACAGCGCGACTCACGCTGGATGGGCAAGGTTTTCGAGCGGCTGGGCATGCGCGCGGGCGTCGTCTATTCGCAGCAGCCCGATGCCGAGAAATACGACGCCTATGGCGCCGATGTGACCTATGCCACGAATAACGAACTGGGCTTCGACTATCTGCGCGACAACATGCGCATGCGCCGCGACGAGATGAAACAGCGCGGGCATTACTTCGCCATCGTGGACGAGGTCGACTCGATCCTGATCGACGAGGCGCGCACACCGCTGATCATCTCGGGGCCCTCGCAGGACAAGTCGGATCTCTATGTCAAGGTCGACAAGCTGATCCCGAAGCTCTCGCCCGAGCATTACACGGTGGACGAGAAGACGCGCAGCGCCTCGCTGACCGAAGACGGCAACGAGGCGATGGAAGAGTTGCTGCGCGCGGACGGGCTTCTGGAGGAAGATCAGGCGCTCTATGACCCCGAGGCGACCTCGCTTGTGCATCATGTCAACCAGGCCCTGCGCGCGCATACCCTGTTCAACAAGGACCAGAACTACATCGTTCGCGACGGGCAAGTGGTGCTGATCGACGAATTCACCGGGCGCATGATGGTCGGCCGGCGCCTCTCGGAAGGGTTGCATCAGGCGATCGAGGCCAAGGAAGGCTGCGCGATCCAGCCCGAGAATGTCACCTATGCCTCGGTCACCTTCCAGAACTATTTCCGCATGTACGAGAAACTCGCAGGCATGACCGGCACCGCCTCGACCGAGGCGGCCGAGTTTCGCGAGATCTACAATCTCGGCGTGGTCGAGGTGCCGACCAATCTGCCCATCGCGCGCCTCGACGAGCATGATCAGGTCTATCGCAGCAAGGACGAGAAGCTTGCAGGCGTGCTGAAGGAAATCCGTGCCGCGCATGAGAAAGGCCAGCCGATCCTCGTGGGGACCACCTCGATCGAGAAATCCGAGGAACTCGCGGCGCTGCTGAAGAAGGAAGGCATCCCGCATAACGTGCTCAATGCCCGCCAGCACGAGCAGGAAGCCCAGATCGTGGCCGATGCCGGGCGGCTGGGCGCGGTGACAATCGCCACCAACATGGCAGGCCGCGGGACCGACATCCAGCTTGGCGGCAATGTCGAGATGCGGGTGCTGCAGGCGCTTGCCGCCGACCCCGATGCCGACCCGTCCGAGATGCGCGCCCGGATCGAGGCCGAGGTCGCCGACGAGAAGAAACAGGTGATCGAGGCCGGCGGGCTTTTCGTGCTGGCAACCGAGCGCCATGAAAGCCGGCGGATCGACAACCAGTTGCGCGGCCGTTCGGGCCGGCAGGGCGATCCGGGGCGATCGGTGTTCTTCCTCTCGCTTGAGGATGACCTGATGCGCATCTTCGGGTCGGAACGGCTGGAAAAGGTGCTCTCGACCCTGGGGATGGAAGAGGGCGAGGCGATCGTGCACCCCTGGGTCAACAAATCGCTGGAAAAGGCACAGGGCAAGGTCGAGGCGCGCAATTTCGACATCCGCAAGGAATTGCTGAAATACGACAATGTCATGAACGACCAGCGCCGCGTCGTGTTCGAACAGCGCCTCGAGATCATGGAAGCCGATGACCTGTCCGATATCGTGGACGACATGCGCCATCAGGTGATCGACGATCTGATCGACGCGCATATGCCGCCCAAGAGCTATGCCGAGCAATGGGACATGGAGGGGCTGGAAACGGAAGTCCGCGAGCAGCTTGGCCTCGATATCCCGGGCCCGGCCTGGGGCGAGGAGGACGGCGTCGATCAGGAGGTCGTTCGCGAGCGTCTGGTGGAAGCCTCGGACACGCTGATGGCCGAAAAGCTCGAGCAGTTCGGCGAAGAGACCCTGCGCAATCTCGAAAAGCAGATCCTTCTGGAAACCATCGACCGCAAATGGCGCGAGCACCTGCTGACGCTTGATCACCTGCGCTCGGCCGTGCGCTTCCGTGGCTATGCGCAGAAGGATCCGCTCAACGAATACAAGGCCGAAGGGTTCATCCTGTTCGAGTCGATGCTGAATTCGCTGCGCGAGGATGTGACGCGCTATCTTTCGCGCATCCGCCCGATGAGCGCGGATGAGCAGAAGGCGATGCTGCAGCAACTCGCGCTCAAGCAGCAAAGCCTGCAGGTCGCACAGGAGAACGACGGCGTGGCCCCGACACCGCTTCTCGAGGAGTTCGACGAGAGCGATCCCGCAACATGGGGCAATCCGGGGCGCAACGACCCTTGCCCTTGCGGATCGGGCAAGAAATTCAAGCACTGCCACGGCAAGTTTCTCTGATCCCGGCTTTCCGCAGCACCCGAGGCTGAATCGGCCGCATTCTGCACGCCTGCGTCAAATTCATGCCCGAATCGACCGTCACTGTTCATGAAACAGCTGAGGTTTGTGCATGAAGCTGACACCCAGAGGCCTGCT
>SLKB01000209.1 GCA_007134805.1 Paracoccaceae bacterium | reverse complement strand
GCTGAAATCCTAGTGCAGGCACAAGCGCTAGTTGACGGTGTCTCGGTCCTTCAGAGGGATTTCGGGTTCGTCACCTATTACAGTCTCGCCTTCGACGATCATCAAATCGTCTATGCCGAGGGTATTCCCGTCGAGAGTCTGCTGGTCTCGGCAGCCACAACCGCCCGCCTTCCCGAGACCTTCGCGCGCGATCTCGCAGCGCGGTTTCCCCAACTCAACCAGCGCGCTCATTTCGCCGAGCCGCTTCCGGACGCCGCAATCACCAGCGATCTGCGCGCGCGCATGCTTGGGGCGAAAGAAAAGTGACGCTGCTCTGGCAATCTGCTAAACCGGGATGGGAGCGATCCTCGATTGCGAAAGGCTGCGTGTGTTTCGTCTGAAAACCCTGTTGGTTGCGACTGACCTGACGAAGCGCTCGCGCGCCGTATTGCCCCGCGCTGCGCAGCTTGCGCGACTGCATGGGGCGCGGATCATCCTCGCGCATGCCACCCGGAAGGCCAAGGTGCGGGCCCGTCCGCTCGTGCTGGCGCGACGTGCGTTCGCGGCCGACCCGGAGGCGCGACTTGCCGAACTTGCGGCAACCTATCCCGACCTTCAGATCCTCTGCCACACCGAAGCCGCTGCCCCCGAAGAAATGATGGCCCGGCTTGCAGCACAACACGATGTGGATCTGGTGGTACTCGGGTTGCACCTGTCGCGGCGCGTTCTTGAAACCTTGCGCCTCACCACGCTTGAAAAGATCACGCTGGCGGTCCCCTGCCCCGTCTTGATCGCCCATGACACGGATATTCGCCCCTATGCCAGTATCCTCGGCGCTGTCACCTTCTCGCCCGTCTCGGCATATGCGCTCGGCGTTGCCGCAAAGCTTGCACCAGGGGCCGAGATCGATGCGATCCACGCCCTGAAGGTACCACTTGCTGCCAAGCTTCCCACAACCGATGTGATGACCAGCGACAACATGGCCGAGGCCGACATGCTCCGTCGCGGCTTCATGTCTCTTGAGACAGTGCCGCCAGAGTGCAACCAGCCCGAGATCGTTCCCGGTGGGGTGCATGAGGTGCTGCAGTTTCGCATCGAGGAATTGCGACCTGATCTCGTGGTCATTGCCAGCGGCTCTGGCCGGGCCCAGAACACGCTCGGGAATTATGCGCGCGACCTGATGCGCGCGCCGCCCACGGACATGCTTGTTGTCAAGCCGGCCTGAGTACGCCGGCACGATCCATGCGACCCGCCGCTCCGGAAAACTGAAAAACCCTCGAAACCCGATTTGTTTTCGGGTAAGGCATGGTTTAACGTTGAACTATCATGTCACGGAAGGGGGGAAGACCCTATGGCTGCACGAAAAGCCGCTGCAAAACCAAATGTTTCCGCCGAAGACTTGCTTTCATATTATCGCGATATGCTTCTGATCCGGCGATTCGAGGAGAAGGCCGGCCAGCTTTACGGCATGGGCCTGATCGGCGGCTTCTGCCACCTCTACATCGGGCAGGAGGCAGTCGTTGTCGGTCTCGAGGCCGCGGCCAAGGAGGGCGACAAGCGCGTTACCTCCTATCGCGATCATGGTCACATGCTGGCCTGTGGCATGGATCCCAAGGGGGTGATGGCCGAACTGACCGGGCGCGAGGGTGGCTATTCGAAGGGCAAGGGCGGGTCGATGCACATGTTCAGCCGCGAGAAGCATTTCTATGGCGGCCATGGCATCGTCGGTGCGCAGGTGCCACTCGGCGCGGGCCTGGCCTTCAGCGACAAGTACAAGGGCAATGACAATGTGACCTTCACCTACTTCGGTGATGGCGCGGCCAACCAGGGCCAGGTCTACGAGACCTACAACATGGCGATGCTCTGGGACTTGCCGGTCGTGTTCGTGATCGAGAACAACAAATACGCGATGGGTACCAGCGTTCAGCGTGCGACGAAATCGCCAAGCCTGTGGGAACGTGGGGCAGCCTACGGAATTGCGGGCGAAGAGGTTGACGGGATGGATGTGTTGGCCGTCAAGGCTGCCGGCGAGAAGGCGGTCGCCCATTGCCGCGCGGGCAAGGGCCCGTATATCCTGGAGATCATGACCTATCGCTACCGTGGTCATTCGATGTCTGACCCCGCCAAGTACCGCACGCGCGACGAAGTCCAGAAGATGCGCACCGAACGCGATGCAATCGAACATGTCCGCGACTTGATCCTGCAAGGCAAGCATGCCAGCGAGGATGAACTCAAGGATATCGACAAGGAAATCAAGAACGTGGTGAACGAGGCGGCCGAGTTCTCGAAAGACAGCCCGGAGCCGGCACTCGATGAACTCTGGACCGATATCTATGCCTCAGACGTGCCACAGGCCGTGTGACAGGGAGAGCAACAGTCATGGCAACCGAAGTATTGATGCCCGCCCTCTCGCCGACGATGGAAGAGGGAACCCTTGCAAAATGGCTGGTCAAGGAAGGCGACAGTGTCTCCGCCGGAGATATCCTGGCCGAGATCGAGACCGACAAGGCGACAATGGAATTCGAAGCCGTCGATGAAGGGATCATCGGCAAGATCCTGGTCGAGGCCGGCACCGATGGTGTGAAGGTCAACACGCCCATCGCCGTTCTGATCGAGGAAGGCGAAGAAGTGCCAAGCGACGGGCCGAAAGCGTCGACAGCGCCTGCTCCGGCCGCGTTGAACGGCGAGGAAGGCAAGACCGCCGCGCCGGCCACTGCGGCCCCGGCGCCCGAGGCCCCGACCCCAGACACCAGCCCCGACTGGCCAGAAGGCACCGAGATGCGCTCGCAGACAGTGCGCGAGGCGCTGCGCGACGCCATGGCCGAAGAAATGCGCCGCGCGGACGAGGTCTTCGTGATGGGCGAAGAGGTCGCGGAATATCAGGGGGCCTACAAGATCACGCAAGGCCTTCTTGACGAGTTCGGGCCCCGACGCGTGATCGACACACCGATCACGGAGCACGGATTCGCGGGCATCGGGGTTGGTGCTGCGTTCGGCGGCCTCCGCCCGATTGTCGAGTTCATGACTTTCAACTTCGCGATGCAGGCGATGGACCAGATCATCAACTCCGCCGCCAAGACGCTCTACATGTCCGGCGGCCAGATGGGCTGTCCGATCGTCTTCCGGGGCCCCAATGGTGCCGCAGCGCGCGTGGCCGCACAGCATAGCCAGTGCTACGCGGCCTGGTACAGTGCGGTGCCGGGGCTGAAGGTCGTGATGCCCTACTCGGCAGCGGATGCCAAAGGGCTTTTGAAACAGGCGATCCGCGATCCGAATCCGGTCATCTTCCTCGAAAATGAAATCCTCTACGGCCGCAGCTTCGATGTGCCGATACTCGACGATTTCACGATCCCGTTCGGAAAGGCAAAGATCTGGCGCAAAGGCTCGGACGTGACTATCGTGAGCTTCGGCATTGGCATGACATATGCGCTCGAGGCGGCCGAGAAACTGGCCGCTGACGGGATCGAGGCCGAAGTGATCGACCTGCGCACGCTGCGTCCAATGGACACTGACTCCATTCTCGCATCAGTGCGCAAGACCAACCGCCTTGTCACCGTCGAGGAAGGGTTCCCGCAAAGCTCGGTCGGCAACTACATTAGCTCGGTCGTGATGGAGAAGGCCTTCGACTATCTCGACGCGCCGGTGATCAATCTCTGCGGCAAGGACGTGCCCATGCCCTATGCCGCCAATCTCGAGAAGCTCGCGCTGGTCACGGTCGACGAGGTCATCGAGGCCGTGCGCAAGGTCACATACAGATAAAGGGGGACGCCATGCCTATCGAAGTTCTCATGCCGGCCCTCTCCCCCACGATGGAGGAAGGGACCCTCGCCAAATGGTTGGTCAAGGAAGGCGACACTGTCGCTTCGGGTGATATCCTAGCCGAGATTGAAACCGACAAGGCCACGATGGAATTCGAGGCCGTGGAGGAAGGCACCATCGGCAAGATCCTTGTCGAGGCCGGCACCGATGGCGTGAAGGTCAACACGCCCATCGCCGTGCTGCTCGAAGACGGCGAAAGCACCGATGACATCGCAAAGACCGGCAAGGTAGCGCCGGAGGCCGCCAAGGCCGACGCGGGCGAGAAGGCGGCCCCCGCAGGAGGCTCCGCCGAGCCCGCCCCCGCTAGGTCGGTTGCCCCCCCTGCCCCCGGCGATGACGGCAAACGCATCTTTGCTTCGCCGCTGGCCCGCCGGATCGCCGCCGAGAAAGGCCTGGATCTCGCGCAGATCAAGGGCTCCGGCCCGCATGGGCGGATCGTCAAGGCCGATGTCGAGGAGGCAAGACCAAGCACCAAGCCCACGACCGCGCCTGCAGCGGAAAAACCAGCGGCCGCATCAGCCCCAGCCACCGGCTCCTCGGCCGATCAGGTAGCGAAGATGTTCGACGGGCGCGGATACGAAGAGGTCAAGCTCGACGGCATGCGTCGTACCGTGGCGGCGCGTCTGACCGAAGCGAAACAAACCATCCCGCATTTCTACCTCCGTCGCGAGGTGACGCTCGATGCGCTGATGAAATTCCGCGCCGATCTCAACCGTCAACTCGAGCCGCGCGGGGTCAAGCTGTCGGTCAATGACTTCATCATAAAGGCGAGCGCCATGGCGCTGCAGGCCGTTCCCGATTGCAATGCCGTCTGGGCGGGCGACCGCATTCTTCGGCTCCAACCCTCGGATGTCGCGGTCGCGGTCGCGGTCGAAGGCGGGCTCTTCACGCCAGTGCTGAAGGACGCGCATCTCAAATCCCTTTCTGCTCTCTCAGCAGAAATGAAGGATCTTGCGACCCGGGCGCGCAACCGGAAACTCGCCCCGCACGAATATGTGGGCGGCTCCATGGCGATCTCCAATCTGGGTATGTTCGGGATCGAGAATTTTGACGCGGTGATCAACCCACCGCACGGTTCGATCCTTGCAGTCGGCGCTGGGCTTAAGAAGCCTGTCGTCGGAAAGGATGGTGAGTTGACTGTGGCAACTGTCATGTCGATGACGCTCTCGGTCGATCACCGTGTCATCGATGGAGCCCTCGGGGCAGACTTCCTGAAGGAGGTCGTGACCTATCTCGAAAACCCGGTGACAATGCTCGCCTGACCCCACGCTCCGGCTCCCCGCGCGCGGGGAGCCGGAGCGATGCCCCTTGCAGCACCTTGACCCGCGCGCGTCACAGCCCACGTGTTGTCCATCAGTCGAGACAAAAGGAGTTCCCATGCCTGCATCGAAAGTCGTTTACGCCGCCAAGGCCACAGCCACCGGCGGTGGTCGCGACGGACAGTCCAAGACCCATGACGGAGCGCTTGACTTCAAACTCGCGCCTCCCAAGGAGCAAGGCGGTAGCGGCGATGGGGTCAACCCTGAACAACTCTTCGCCACAGGATATGCCGCGTGTTTCCTCGGCGCGCTACGCGCCTACGCGCGCGGCAAGAAGATCGACGTGCCGGCCGATGCGTCGGTGACCACTACTGTAGGGGTCGGCCCTCGAGACGATGGCGGGTTCGGGCTTGATGTGCAGATCGAGGTGTCATTGCCCGGGATTGACGATGCGACCGCAGATGACCTGATCGCGGGCGGGCATCATGTCTGCCCCTATTCCGACGCCACGCGCGGATCGCTGACAATCACACCCAAACGCGCCTGACAAGTGCCCCGGCGCCGCTCTCGTGGGGCGGCGCACAAAAAAACCAAACGAGGATGCGCGGTCAGATCTCACCGCGGAAGAGCTGGTCCATCGTCTGGGAGGGCTGCGCACAGCCCGCTTCGCCCACGATTCGCGCGGGGACGCCGGCAACTGTCTTTCGCGCAGGAACAGCCTCAAGGACAACCGATCCGGCCGCAATTCGCGCGCAGGCCCCCACTTCGATATTGCCGAGCACCTTGGCCCCTGCCCCGATCAGAACGCCCTGCCCGATCTTGGGGTGGCGATTGCCATCCGCTTTCCCGGTCCCGCCGAGCGTGACCGAATGCAACATCGAGACATTATCACCAACCACGGCCGTCTCGCCGATGACGATGGAATGCGCATGATCGATCATGATGCCCTTGCCGATCCGGGCGCCGGGATGGATGTCGACGCCGAAGATTTCGGATACCCGCATCTGGATCAGGTAAGCGAAATCACGCCGCTCATCATTGTGCAACCAGTGCGCGATCCGAAAGGCCTGGATAGCCTGAAAGCCCTTGAAATACATCAGCGGCTTCATGAAACGGTCGCATGCTGGGTCCCGCTCGAATGTCGCCACGATATCCGCGCGCGCCGCCTCGCCGAGATGCCGGTCGGCAAGATAGGCTGCATCGATCACTTCACGCAGGCCCTGTTGCGACATCTCGTCGGACGCGAGCTTCTGCGCCAGCCGAAAAGCGAGCGCCTGTTCAAGCGTGCGGTGCTGCAACAAGGCCGCATGAAACACACCGCCCAGCGCTGGCTCTTGATCGATCGCGGCCGCTGCCTCGGTGCGGATACGCTCCCATACCGGGTCAAGTGCAGACAATTTGGGTGAGATGTCAGATCGGGTCGGCATGGCGATGTCCTCTTCCCTG
>SLKB01000072.1 GCA_007134805.1 Paracoccaceae bacterium | reverse complement strand
GTAAAGCCCTCCAGCGCGAGCGCGATTCCCAGAAAGGATGCGCCCCAGATCAAGCCCAGCGTGATCAGCGCAATCCAGTTTGACAGGGTTGGTGCAGAAGGCATCGGGACATCTATTACGGTTGAGTGCTGAACATGTGACCTATTTTGGCGCAGCCGCCTTGTCCAGCCCGGGCAGCGCGGGTTGCGGCACTGCAATCATGCTGCCTTGCAGGATCGCGATGGTCTTGCGCGTCTGGCCCTGCCAGCTTGAAACCTCGGCTGTCACAACGCTCAGCCGCCGACCGTGCCGGACCACCGCGCCGACAGCTTCCAACCGTTCGCCCAGCGCCGGCGAGAGCAGGTTGATCTTCATCTCGACCGTCATGACTTCCTGATCCGCGCGCATCATTGCCAGCGCTGCATAGCCTGCCGCCGAATCGCCGAGCGCAAATGCAACGGCGGCATGCGCAGCACCATGCTGTTGCAGGAAGCCTGGCAAAATTGGGGCGTCGATCACGCAGCGCCCCGGCTCGGCGGCAATCAGACGGGCCTTGAGACTGGTCATCATCGACTGGCGGGAAAAGCTTTCAAGAACGCGTGGGTCGGGCATGGGGCCTCCGGAACATGCGCGGCAGCCTTGCGTTTTGCTGCTGGTTTGGCAAGGTTCTGCGAACGCGGCCCGGGAGAGAGCATGCTGTATCAGGAATTGATCCGCCGCAAACGCGATGGCGACGCGCTGGCACGAGAGGAGATCGGCGCACTGGTTGCCGGGATCACCGACGGCAGCCTGAGCGATGCGCAACTGGGCGCGCTGGCCATGGCGATTGTCCTGCTCGGGATGACCCTGTCAGAGCGGGTCGACCTGACGACCGCCATGCGCGATTCGGGCCGTGTGCTGCGGTGGGACACTGGCCCTGTGATCGACAAGCACTCGACGGGCGGGATTGGTGACACGGTTTCGCTGCTGCTTGCCCCCGCGCTCGCGGCCTGCGGCGCGTTGGTGCCGATGATCTCTGGCCGGGGGCTCGGGCATACGGGTGGCACGCTCGACAAGCTCGAGGCGATCCCGGGCTATCGCACGGAAATTCCGATCGAGAGATTCACGCAGGTCGTACGACAAACCGGCTGCGCCATCATCGGCCAGACTGCCGATCTCGCGCCTGCTGACCGGCGCTTCTATGCTGTGCGCGATGTGACCGCGACTGTTGAATCGCGCGACCTCATCACCGCGTCGATCCTGTCGAAGAAGCTTGCCGCGGGGCTCAGCGCATTGGTGCTGGATGTCAAATGCGGCTCGGGTGCGTTCATGGCCACCCCGGAAGCGGCGCAGGCCCTTGCGCAGGCCTTGGTCGAGGTTGCAACCCGGGCCGGTTGCGCTACGACCGCGCTGATCACGGATATGGATGCGCCCCTGGCCCCCGCAGCCGGCAACGCGCTGGAAGTGGAGCATGTGCTTGAAGTGTTGCAGGGCCAGCATACAGACGGACGGCTCTGGCAAGTGAGCTGCGCGCTGGGCGGTACCGCGCTCATGCTCGGTGGGTTGGCTGAGAGCAGGGCAGCGGGGGCTGAGGCCATCGCGCGTGCCCTGCGCACCGGCAAGGCGGCAGAGCGGTTTGCGGCGATGGTCCGCGCCTTGGGCGGACCGGCTGACCTGATCGAGGCGCCAGCGCGTCATCTGGCGCGCGCGCCGGTCATTCGCGATCTGTCCGCTCCGCGCGCGGGCTGGTTGCAAGGCTTCGATACGCGGGCGCTGGGGCTCGCGGTGATTGAACTTGGTGGGGGACGGCGCCAGGCAAGCGCCCGGATCGACCCGCGGGTGGGCCTCGATCAGATAGTGCCCGTGGGCCAGCACCTGTCCAGAGGCGCGCCGATCCTCCGGGTGCACGCAGCCGATGCGCCCAGCGCCGAGGCCGCGCTTGCAGCCTGCGCTGCCGCTTGCCGGATCAGAGAGGATGATGACCGGTCCCCGCGCCCCCTGATACTTGCTCACGTCGACTGACGAGCGGTGCGGCCGGCGAGGCCCGCGCCCAGCAGCAAGAGCGCCAGAACACCGAGCATCGGCCAATCGCCGAACCGTGCGTAGAAAGTTGGCGGCAGCGCGCCGGGGAGGGGCGCATCGAGGAACCCCTCGACGCCGAGGTCGAGTTGCGCCTGCACCCCGCCGCGCGCGTCGATCACTGAAGATATGCCGGTATTGGCGACCCGAACCATCGGCAGCCCCTGCTCGATCGCGCGCAGCCGGGCCTGCGCAAAATGCTGGAACGGCCCTGAGACGTCGCCGAACCAGGCATCATTGGTGACTTGCATGATCCAGTCGGGGCGCGTCTCGGCGCGCAGATGGCGGGGAAAGATCGCCTCGTAGCAGATGAGCGGCAGGGCAAGTCCGGCGGCGCCAAGATCCATCACCTGCGGCCCCGGACCGGGGCTGTAGCCTTGCAGAAGCGAGCCTGCCAGCCCCCCGATCGGGGTGCCCATCAGCCACTCGCCAAGCGGGATATATTCGCCAAAGGGCACCAGATGATGCTTGTCGTAGACATCCGTGATCTGCCCTGCGTTTCGCATGATCGCGAGGCTGTTGAAATAGCGCCCGTGGTCGAGGCTTTGCACGCCAAAGGCCAGTTGCGCGTCGGGGCCGTGCGTGCCCAGCGCCTCGGCCATCCGCAGCAGCCCGTCGCCCGGAAATTCGAGCCAGAAGGGCACAGCTGTTTCGGGCCAGATCACGAGGTCAGGGGCAGGATCGGCTGGCATGGCGGTCTGTGTCAGCAACCGCGCAAAGAACATCTCTCTGCGGCTTTCGAGCCATTTCTCGTCCTGCGGAGCGTTGGGTTGCGCGAGGCGGAGCGTCACGTCGCGCTCGGGCGGCAGGCTTGTCTGCTGCGCGCCCCAGATCCAGGCGCTTGAAAGCGCGGCGACGGCCAGCCCCACGCCCAGGCTCACCCCCCGCCATCCTGTCCCGAGCGACATCAGCCAGGCACTCCCGAGAGCGAGAAGGCTTAACATCGCGGCGCCGCCAAATGCAGCAAGCTGCGCCATTGGCGTGTCGATCAGCACATGGCCGAGAAGCGCCCAGGGAAAGCCCGTGAAGATCCAGCCGCGTACCCATTCGAGCGCGATCAGGCCTGCAACCAGCCCGCCGAGGCGCCCGGCGCGCGCCGGAGGCTCATCGCGACCCGGCACCAGCACGGCGGCAAGCCCTCCTGCGAGAGCCCAGAACAGCGCAAGCCCCCCCGCCATGCTGATCAGCGCGAACGGGGCCATCCAGCCATGAATCTCCGGTGCGATCAGGAACGGCTCGACAATCCAGAAGAGGCTCGCGGCAAAATACCCGGCCCCGGCTGCCCATAATCGTCCAACCCAGGCCTGCCAGCCAGCGGATATCGGCAGCGCGTGGAACATGAGCGCGAGCGCCAGGATGGTCGCCCACCACAGGCCCAGCGGCTCATGGCCCAGCGCCATGCATGCGCCCAGCCCCGCGTAGAACAGCGCGACCGGCGCGCGCCTGCGCATGGGGCTGCCCGTGGCATGCTCGGTCATGCTGGCGGGTCGCGCAGCGCCTCTGGAAAATGGATGCGCAGACGCTTTATCCGGCGTGGCTCGGCCTCGAGCACTTCAAATTCGAGCCCCGAGGGGTGGTTGATGACCTCACCGCGCACCGGCACCCGCCCGGAGAGCACGAACACGAGGCCGCCTAGCGAATCGATCTCTTCCTCGCTGTCCGCTTCCTGCAGCGCGAAGCCCAGCTCATCCTCGAGACTCTGAAGCGGCATCCGCGCATCGACAAGCAACGCGCCCTGGCCCTCGCGAATGATGGCGAGTTCGTCATCGGTGTCGTGCTCGTCTTCAATCTCGCCCACGACCTGTTCCAGCAAATCCTCGATCGTCACAAGGCCATCCACACCCCCGTATTCGTCGATCACGAGGGCGAAATGTGTCCGGTCGGCCTGCATCTTGCGCAGCAGAACGGCAAGCGGCATCGAGGGTGGCACGAACAGCATGGGCCGCAAGAGCGCTGTCAGGTCGATCTCGTGATGGCCGTTGAAGCCATATTCCAGCGCAAGATCCTTCAACAGCAACAGCCCGAGCGGATTGTCGAGCGTCTCCCGATATACCGGGATGCGCGAATAGCCCGACGCGCGAAAGGCCGAGACAATCTCCGTGAGACTGCTGTCCTTTTCGACAGCGATGATCTCGGCCTTGGGAATCGCCACATCGACAACCCGCAGTCGCTGCAGATTGGCAAGTCCAGGCAGCGTCTGTCCCAGCGAGTCGGCGCCGTCGGCACCGTCTTCGTCGTCGGGGTTGAGCGCGTCGAACAATCGACCGAACAGCCCGCGTGATTCGGTGTCTTTCAAAGACATTTTGGAGTAGTGCTGCGCGCGCTGCGCCGCACTAGATCCGTCTATCGTATCGCCCATAAGTCCTTTCCGGCGTTACCTCGGCAACTCAAGCCCTTCTGCATATGGGTTCTCGACCCCCAGGGTTGCAAGTATCGATATCTCGATCAGTTCCATCAACTCGGCATCTGTGTCTTCCTGGTGATCATACCCGAGAAGGTGCAGGACTGCATGCACGATCAGATGCGCCAGATGGTCGTGCAGCGCCTTGCCCTGTTCATCCGCCTCGCGCACGCAGGTCTCATAGGCAAGGGCGATGTCGCCCAGATGCGCGGGCGCTTCGGGCGTCCCGGGCTTGGGGCGCATCGGGGCCTCGCCCGCAATGTCGGCGCCCAGTTCGACAGCAGGCCAGGACAGCACGTTTGTCGGCTGAGCCTTGTCCCTGAAGTGGGTATTCAGCGTGGCAGAGCGTGCATCATCGCAAGCGAGAAGCGCGATCTCGAACCCCTCCGGCGCGAGGCGCAGATGCGCGAGCACGGCGCTGGCTGCGCCATTCGCGACCCGCTCCAGATCGGTGCTGTCCCAGCGCGCGTCCTCAATCATGCACTCGACAGGCGAGGGTTCAGGCACTGGTTTCCTCATCCCGCTCATACGCCTGGATGATGCGCGCAACGAGGGGGTGGCGCACGACATCGGCCGAAGTGAAATAGCTGAACCGGATCCCGTCTACGCCATCGAGAATGCGCTCGGCCGCGCGCAGCCCCGATTGCACGCCGCGCGGCAAGTCCACCTGGCTGCGGTCGCCCGTAATCGCCATGCGCGAGCCTTCGCCCAGACGCGTGAGGAACATCTTCATCTGCATCTCGGTCGCGTTCTGCGCCTCGTCGAGCACCACGAAGGCATTCGAGAGCGTCCGTCCGCGCATGAAAGCCAGCGGCGCGATCTCGATCCGGCGCTCTTCCATCAGTTTCTGCAACTGCTTGCCGGGCAGGAAATCATTGAGCGCGTCGTAAAGTGGCTGCATGTAGGGATCGACCTTGTCCTTCATGTCGCCGGGCAGGAAGCCAAGCCGCTCGCCGGCCTCGACGGCCGGGCGCGACAGCAGGATCTTGTCGACTAGACCATCAGCAAACATCTGCACGGCGACGGCGACCGCAATATAGGTCTTGCCGGTGCCAGCGGGGCCGATGCCGAAATTCAGCTCGCTCGTCATCAGCGCGCGGGTGTAATCCTGCTGTGCCTTGGTCCGAGGCGAGATGATCTTCTTGCGCGTGCGGATCTCGATTCGCCCGGTACGGAACATTTCCAGTTGCTGCTCAGGCCCGTCCTCGCTGGGCAGCGTGCTCCCCATGCGGATCAGCGCGGCCACGTCGCCGGGCTCGACCATCCGGCCTTCTTCCAGTGAGCGATACAGGGTCTCGAGGATCCGTGCGACCTGGCCGCGGGCCTCGTCCGGGCCTATGATGTCGAGTTGGTTGCCGCGCCGGACGATCTGAACACCTAGATGGCTTTCAAGATGGGTCAGATTGCGGTCATATTCTCCGCAAAGATCGATCAGAAGGCGATTGTCGGAGAACTCAAGATGGGACGGGGCAGGGCCGTCAGGTGACTGCGGGGGGGTCAAAGCGCTGATGCCCAAAAAAATCTCCTCTATGGCGGATCTGCCCGCTGTGCCTGAGATTCATGCTGCCAAGGGAAGTTGGCTCGCGCAAGACTTGTTTTATGGTAATTTAAGAGACTGGTTGCACTTAAGGCGTATCACCGCGAGGATGACATGCGTTTCGGGACTTCGTGATGAGCAACGATATTGACGGGCTTGACTGGTATCTGGTCCAGCATAAGCCGAACAGCCACAAGATCGCGCTACGTAACCTCGACCGGCAGGGGTTCACGACCTTTATGCCGCTGATCGAGGAGACCCGCCGCGCGTCCAGCCAGTTCACGACCCGGATCAGGCCGCTGTTTCCAGGCTATATTTTCGTTGCACTCGATCGCGGGCGCCCTGCGTTTCGCCCGATCAACAGCACCTATGGGGTCTCGCGGCTGGTCCAGTTGGGGGACGCACCCAATGCGGTCGATGCCCGGATCATCCGCGAGCTCAGCGAGCGCTGTGATGCCACAGGGGTGTTGCAACCCGCCCATGCTCTGGCAGCGGGGGATCGGGTGCAGATCGCGACTGGGCCGATGAGTGATTTCGTCGCACGGATCGAAGAACTGC
>SLKB01000358.1 GCA_007134805.1 Paracoccaceae bacterium | reverse complement strand
GCCTTTCCGCGCAGGTCCATAACATCGCGGCCGACACATATCCCTGGGTCTTGCCGCCGGTGGAGCATCGGGTACGCGCCGGAGGGGCCACTCGGCGGAGCGACTGTCCGGGCGGCACCGGCGGCCAGCACCTCAACGCGACTGCGACTGAGGTCATCGACTGGGATTCGATGGGGCGCACGGGCACCGGGAACCGCTTGCGCATCGAAACCGAAGACTATGATAGCGGCCGGAGCTGTAACACTGCACTTCTGGTCCGCGATCCCACAGGTGCGTCCAACTTCGCAGGCAATGTCGGCCCGGGGGAGTCGAACGGCAACTCGCGAGTGCACTTTGCGAGTGTGCCGGATGGCCTTTATCATGTCTGGGTGCTGACTGAAGGATCATCACAATGCGATACCAATCTCAGGATCACCCAGTTCTAGGATCGCGTGATCAGGCGCGCGTTACCGGAACGGGGCGCATCGGCCGGGGCAGCCCGGGCCGCGAAGCCCAGCGCGCCACGGGCGCGCGGCGTCTGCGCTGTGGGGGGCTTTTTTCACATCGTGAAATCATTTTTCATAATCCGACGGATTTGCGCACCATGTCGCCATAGATGGCCTCGACGCGATCAAGGCTCAGCCGCCCCCCTTCGCGATACCAGGTCGTCACCCCCGTCAGCATCGCGATCAGGGCGTAGGCGGCCAGTTTCGTGTCCGGCAGATCGAATCGACCCTCATCGCGGCCCCAGTCCAGCAGCTTCTGCAGGCTCTGCTCATAGGCGCGTCGAAGCGCCTCGACCCGGGCGAAATTCGCAGGCTCCAGATTGCGCAATTCCATGTATGAAATGAAGACCGCGTCACTGCGCTGCGCGTGGAAGCGGATGTGAAACCGGGTGAACTGGTCAAGTGCAGTCTCAGGGTCCGCAGCTGGGGGCAGCTTGTCCAGCGCGTCCAGAAGATCAGTGAGATGCGCGTCCATCAACTCGCACAATAGCGCCTGCTTGTCGGCAGTGTGCAGATACAGGGTGCCGACCTGCACGCCCACCTCGGCCGCGATCTGGCGCATCGACACTGCGGCATATCCGTGCCGTGCAAAGAGCCGGAGCGCGGCCTCGCGGATGCGTAGGCCAGTCGTCTCCGCAGATGAGGTCCGGGTCCGTGCCATGATGCCTAGATGCGCCAGAACATGGCGGGGACGCAAGCCTGCTTGCGCTTGTGTCCGCCCAACGGCTATCACGCAACGGAGGCGTCAAACGGGAGGGTTCGCCAGTGCTGCGCGCGTTGATGCTGTGTCTGGGAACGACCGCCCTTGTCGGATGCGACACGGCCGCGCGAGAGTCGCAGACCGAGGCTCCGGTCCTGTTGCCCCTGTCCGAGATCCTCGCGCAGGCGCGCTTCGACGAGAGGGGAGCGTCCGATCCTGCCGCCGAAACCGAAGCCCGCGCGGCGGCCTTGCGCGCGCGCGCTGTAGCGTTGCGCGCCGACGTGATCGCACCAGAGACGCGCGCGCAGATGCTCGGGGCCGAAGACCGCCTGCGCTAGCGGCCCGCGGGGCGGTCGAAAAGCGCCAGAAACGCGTCGATCTGCGCGTCCGTCGTTGACCAGGATGTGACCAGTCGCGCCAGCGCGCGCGGATCGTCATCGGGGTCGTCACCTTGCGACGCAGGCATCACGAAGTACTGCGCCCCGGCTGCCTGCAACTGCGCATGCCGCGCTTCTGGCCAGCGCGCGAAGATCATGTTGCCGCCGCGCGGGTAGATCAACTCGACCTCCGCTTGGCGGGCAAGCCCGGCTTCGAGGCGTTCGGCCATCGCGTTGGCATGGCCCGCAAGCTCGCGCCAGAGATCGCCTTCGATCCAGCCCACCATCTGCGCGGACATGAACCTATGCTTCGACATCAGATGTCCGCCACGCTTGCGCCGCAACACGAATTCCCAGGCGCGGGCCGGATCGAACAGGATCACCGCCTCGACGCCCATCAGACCGTTCTTTGTCCCGCCCAGGCACAGGACATCGACGCCCGCTTTCCAGCTCATCTCGGCGGGGGTTGCGCCTGCCGCAACAAGGGCATTGGCAAAGCGCGCGCCATCGAGATGGACTGGCAGGCCGTGGTGATGCGCGATCGCGGCCAGGTCCGCGATGTCCTCGGGCCGCATCAGCGTGCCGCATTCGGTCAGATTGGTCAGGCTGAGCATGCCGGGCTGGACATTATGGACAACGCCGCGCCCTGCGCTGCGCAGTGCCGCTTCCAGCGCCTGCGCGCTCATCATGCCGTTGCGTCCGGCAACGTGAACGAGCTTCGCACCGCCAGTGAAGAATTCCGGCGCGCCACATTCATCGACCTCGATATGCGCGAGCCGGTGGCAGTAGATGGCCCCCCAGGGCGGGCAATGGCTGGCCAGCGCCAGTGCATTCGCGGCCGATCCGGTGGTCACGAGGAACACCTCGGCCGCGGGGGCCTCGAACAGCGCGCGAAGCTGCGTGCGCAGCGAATCCATCGCCGGGTCGGCCCCGTAGCCGGGCACGAAGCCTGCATTGGCCGCGGCGAGGGCGGCGAGGATCTGGCCGGGCACACCGGAAGTGTTGTCGGATGCGAGATACATGGAGGCCCCTGTCAACAACGACGCTGTACCCTTGACGCAGGACCCGGTCGTGTCAACCGGGCTGCCTTGACAGGCGACAGGGCAGGGCGCATATCCTCATGAAGACAGGAGCGTGACCATGTTCATCCAGACAGAATCCACCCCCAACCCAGCCACTCTGAAATTCCTGCCCGGGCAGGACGTGCTGGGCGTGGGTACGGCCGATTTCCCGAATGTCGAGGCCGCCGCAAGCTCGCCCCTCGCGGAGCGGCTGTTTCGCGTGCCGGGGGTGATGGGCGTATTTCTCGGGTCGGACTTCATCACGGTTACCAAGGCCGAGGACGTCGAGTGGCAGCATCTCAAGCCCGAAATCCTGGGCTCCATCATGGAGCATTTCCAGACCGGCGCCCCGGTGATCATCGGCGAGGCCGAGGAAGGGCACGCTGTCCATGATGGTCCGGATGGCGAGATCGTGGGCCAGATCAAGGAATTGCTGGATACGCGCGTGCGCCCGGCTGTCGCTCAGGATGGCGGTGACATCACCTTTCACGGGTTCGAGCGGGGCGTTGTCTATCTGCACATGAAGGGCGCCTGCGCCGGCTGCCCCTCGTCCACCCTGACGCTGAAGATGGGGATCGAGAACCTGCTGCGCCACTACATCCCCGAAGTGACCGAGGTGCGGCCCGTTGCCGTCTGAGCCACTGGTTCTTGGGTTCGACACATCGGCCGCGCATTGCGCGGCCGCTTTGTTGCAGGGTGACACGGTTCTCGCACAGGCACATGAGGCCATGGCGCGCGGGCAGGCAGAGCGGCTCATCCCGCTGCTTGAAGACGTGCTGCGCGACGGCGGTGCGCGGTGGCGGGATCTCGGCGCGCTGGCCGTTGGGGTGGGGCCGGGCAATTTCACGGGCATCCGAATCTCGATCGCAGCCGCGCGGGGGCTTGGGCTGGGCCTTGGCTGCCCGACACTCGGCGTCAGCAGTTTCGAGGCGCGCGCCCATGGTCTGGCGCGCCCGCTGGTGGTGGCCGAAGACGCCCGCCGCGACCAGGTCTATCTGCAATCCTTTACACCCGATCCCGGCCCCCCTCGTCTTGTGAACCTCGCCGAACTTCATGCCATCGACGCGCCGCAGGTCACTGGAAACGCGGCGGTCGCGGTCGCCCAGCGCACAGGCGCCACTGTGCTCGAGGCTGTCTACCCGCTCGCACTCGCCATTGCCCATGTCGGGCAGATGCGGGCGGGTCAGCCAAACCCGCGCCCGGCCGCGCTTTATATCCGGAGCGCCGATGCCGCAGCGCCTGCGGCGCGCCCGCCTGTCCTTCTGCCATGAGCCCCGCCGCGCTGGCCGTCCTTCACGCACAGGCATTCGAGCGCCCCCCGCCCTGGACCGAGAACGATTTCGCGAGTTTTCTCAAGGATCCTGCCTGCTTTCTCTGCACGCGTGGGGCAGACGCTTTCGGGCTCTTTCGCGTGGCCGCGGATGAAGCGGAGCTTCTGACGCTTGCCACATCGCCCCGGATGCGCCGACAGGGGTTTGCGCGCGCAGTGCTCGCCCGTGGCCTGATCACGGCGCGCGATCGCGGAGCGCGCGCCTGTTTTCTTGAAGTTGCGGCCGACAATCACGCGGCCTGCGCGCTTTATACAGGGCTCGGCTTTGCCCCGCACGGAAGGCGCAAGGGATATTACCGAAAGCCGGGGCAGCCTCCGGTTGATGCGCTCGTCTTCAAGGCACGTCTCGACGCGCTCGAAATCACTTTCAGTGAGGCGCAGCGGGCCGTGACGATTTCCTGTTGACCCCTTGGCGGAATGCAGGATTAAACTACCGGATCGCTGTTTACCCTTCCGCCCGAACACCTTCTGCGCAACCGAAAATAAGACGCAGTGGATCAACAGGAGATACTTGCATGACGTCTCTCAAACCTCTTCTCGGCGCAGTCGCGAGCCTTGCGCTGACCACGACGCTTGCGCAGGCCGACCAGCCCGCGCTGATCTTCGATCTGGGCGGCAAGTTCGATAAATCCTTCAACGAGGCCGCCTATAACGGCGCTGAACGCTGGCGCGCGGAAACGGGGGAGAGCTACCGCGAGATCGAACTGACCTCGGCCGCGCAGCGCGTCCAGTTCGCGCGCCGGCTGGCCGAGGCGGGGTCAAACCCGGTCGTGGTGATGGGCTTTCAGAATGCACCCACGCTGGAAGAAGTGGCCCCCGATTATCCTGATACCAGTTTCGTCCTGATCGACGCAGTGGTCGATCTGCCGAATGTGCGCTCGGTGATCTTTGCCGAGCAGGAGGGCAGCTATCTCGTCGGGATGCTTGCGGCGATGGCAAGTGAAACCGGCACGATCAGCTTCGTGGGCGGCATGGAGATCCCACTGATCGCCGCCTTCGCCTGCGGCTATGCACAAGGGGCACGGGCCGTGAACCCCGATATCAACATCATCGTGAATTACACGGGCAACACTCCCGACGCCTGGAACGACCCGGTCCGCGGGACCGAAATCGCGCGGGGCCAGATCGGGCAGGGCTCTGATGTTGTGTTCGCTGCAGCAGGCGGAACCGGGCTCGGGGTGTTGCAGGCGGCCGAGGATGAGAGCGTCTTCTCGATCGGCGTGGATTCGAACCAGAACCACCTGCATCCGGGCTCGGTGCTCACCTCGATGCTGAAGCTTGTCGATCAGGCCGTTTATGACGCCTTTACCGAAGGCCCGGGGCTTGAGCCCGGCGTCGTCCGGATGGATCTGGCTGCGGGCGGTGTGGGCTATGCCGTTGACGAGCATAATGAGCATCTGATCACCGCCGAGATGCGCGAGGCGGTCGAGGCGGCGAAAGACTCGATCATCTCTGGCGAGTTGACGGTCCACGACTACCGCAGCGACAGCAGCTGTCCCGCGTTCTGAGCGCTTGATGAGCCTCGCTGACCCAAACGCGTCGTCCCCGGATCCGGGGACGACGGCCCCGTTGGCGATCGAACTGCGGGGCATTTCAAAAGCCTTCGGGCCCGTGCAGGCCAACAAGGATATCTCGATCAAGGTCCGGCGCGGCACGATCCACGGGATTGTGGGAGAGAACGGGGCGGGCAAGTCGACGCTGATGTCGATTCTCTATGGCTTTTACCGTGCGGATGCCGGCGAAATCTGGATCAACGGCCAGCGCACCGAAATCCCTGACAGCCTGTCGGCCATCAAGGCCGGGATTGGCATGGTCTTCCAGCATTTCAAGCTTGTCGAGAATTTCACAGTGCTGGAAAACGTGATCCTTGGTGCCGAGGCCGGGCGGCTCTTGCGCCCATCGCTGTCGCGCGCACGGGGGCTGTTGAAGGATCTGGCGCGCGAATTTGAGTTGAAGGTGGATCCTGACGCACGGATCGAGGATCTCTCGGTTGGCCATCAGCAGCGCGTGGAGATCCTCAAGGCGCTCTATCGCGAGGCGGATATCCTGATCCTTGACGAGCCGACAGGTGTCCTCACACCGTCCGAGGCAGATCACCTGTTCCGGATCCTGCGCGGGCTGAAAGAGCAGGGCAAGACCATCATCCTGATTACCCACAAGCTGCGCGAGATCATGGATGTGACCGATGACGTCAGCGTCATGCGGCGCGGCGAGATCGTGGCAACACGCAAGACGGCCCAGACCAGCCCGACCGAGCTGGCCGAGTTGATGGTCGGGCGCAAGGTGCTCTTGCGGGTCGAAAAACCTGCCGCCAACCCGCAGGCGCAGGTCCTCGAGGTGAACGGGCTGCGCGTCACCGACAGCCAGGGAGTGGAACGGTTGCGCGGCATCTCGTTCGGGATCCGCGCGGGCGAAATCCTGGGCGTCGCCGGGGTCGCGGGCAATGGGCAGTCGGAACTGCTCGAGGTGCTTGCCGGGCTGCGCGAGGCCGAGGGGAAGGCGCGGCTCAACAACGTTGATCTGCCGCTCTCGGGCGCTGGCTGTGATGCCCAGGCGCGTCGGGGCATGCGGATCGCCCATGTGCCCGAGGACCGCCACCGCCG
>SLKB01000401.1 GCA_007134805.1 Paracoccaceae bacterium | reverse complement strand
TGAGGTCTGGCGCATCCAGCGCCAGCGCCCGCTGCAGGTCGCGCCCGTCAAGGCGATGATCCTGCAGATTGCCATCGCGCTCGAAAAGCGCGCCAAGGGCCTTGGCGGGGCAGAGAGCCGCGTGGGCGCGGATCGCCTGATCTCTGCGCTTTTCGGCCCGACGAGCCTGTGTCAGGAAGACCCCGGCCTGCCCGTCTATCGCGAACGCCTCGCGGCCGCCGATACCGGTACACTGGGCGCGGAGGCTTCCGGGATGGCGCGCGCGATGCATGACACCGGCCTCGTATCGGACTACCATGCCGAGTTCATCCGCTTCATCCTCGACAGCGGCAATGCCCATATCCTGCCTGATGCGCTCGGCCTCAGCAGCACCGGGCTTGATTCGCTGCGCTGCTATCAGCCGCTGGTGCAGCAACTCATCGATGTCGCCGTGCATCCCGGCACCGCACAGGCCGTGCTGGGCATTGCCCTGATGCTCGAGCGCGGGATCCTCTATTCACCGCCCATCGCGCCCTCGCTCTGGCGGTTGTTGGGGGCAAAGCTCACGCCGCAGTGCTCGGAGGCGCTGATCTCGGCAATGGGCACACAGGTGAGCCCGCATCAACGCCTGGTCGCCGGCGTGACCTCGCTGCTCGGCCAGCCGCTGGGCATGGGTCAGGGCAATAACCCGACCTGCCAATCCGCCCGCGCGCTGGCGATGTGGGCGCTCAATGATCCCGACTACCTGCTCTGGCTGCTCGCGCAGGCCATGAGCAAGGACCGCATCATCATCCATTTCGAGGGCCAGCCGCTCGATTCCAGCCAGCTCCCCCTCGGTCTGGCCCAGTCGATGCCGCTCGATGCAGACCCGGTCTCGGTTGTGCTCGTGCCACATCTGGACCGGATCTATGCCGAGATGGGCCGTCGCGTCGCCGGCCGCGGCGAGGATCCCCACCGCTGGATCAACCCGGAACTGCACGGCTGGTGGGTCGGGCGCGAATTCCACATCGCCGTGGACATCGCGACCGGCAAGCTTCGCGATCATGCCGGCTTCATCCGGAATTTCTTCCAGAGCTACCACCCGTTGCATAATGGCAATGAGCCCGTGATTCACCCTCAGCCTGCCGGGATCGCCGTCACCGACACGAGCGGCGCCTTCGTTGGCTGGCACGCGATTTCGATCATCCGCGTGGCGCTCGATCAGAAAGGCGCGATGCGCGTCTATTTCTTCAATCCCAACAATGACAGCGGGCAGGATTGGGGACAGGGCATCGTCGTCTCGACCCATGGTCACGGCGAACGGCTGGGCGAAGGCTCGCTGCCGTTCGGAGAGTTCACCTCGCGGCTCTATATCTTCCACGATGACGGGCTGCCCCAGATGATGACAGTTCCCGTCGACGAGGCCGAGATCGCAAGGATCCATCACCTCGCCTGCGAGAGCTGGGCACGCCTCCGCGTCTAGTTTCGGAACTCACCGCTCGGATCACCAACGCCGCGCCATTCCGGCCGCGGCGTTCATCCGCGCGCCCGACCGTCAGCTCTTCTGGAATTGCTTGAGCAACCCGGACACCTCGGTCGGGAACGGAAAGACGATGGTCGAGTTCTTCTCCGCCCCGATCGTGGTCAATGTCGACAGGTAGCGCAGCTGCATCGCGCCGGGATCGGCGCTGAGGATCTCTGCCGCCTCGAGCAGCTTCGCGGCGGCCTGTTGCTCGCCTTCCGCATTGATGACCTTGGCACGACGCTCGCGCTCGGCCTCGGCCTGACGGGCGATTGCACGGATCATGGATTCGTTGATATCCACATGCTTGATCTCGACATTGGCTACCTTGATGCCCCAGTTATCGGTCTGGCTGTCGAGGATCTCCTGAATATCATTGTTGAGCTGCTCCCGCTCCGAGAGCATCTCGTCGAGATCGTGCTTGCCAAGCACCGAGCGCAGCGTCGTCTGCGACAGCTCGGACGTGGCCTGCATGAAGTTCTCGACCTGGATCGTCGCCTTCTCGGGGTCGACGACGCGGAAATAGACCACTGCGTTGACCCGGACCGAGACATTGTCCTGGCTGATCACATCTTGGCTTGGCACATCAAGCACGCGCACCCGCAGGTCGATCCGCACGACCTGCTGGATGATCGGGATCACCAGGATCAGACCGGGCCCCTTGATCCCGCTGAAACGCCCGAGCGTGAAGACGACCGCGCGCTCGTACTCGCGCAAGACCTTGATGGCAGAGGCCAGAAAGGCCAGCACCAGCACGATCAGGACGATCACGAAACTCAGATCGCTGAATATTGCAAACAGATCCATGCAAACTCTCCTTTATGGGCCGGCCGGAAGCGGCGCTCAGGCGCGTTCCGGGTCGGCACTGCTTTGATCAGACTGGCGGGCAACCGTGAGCACTAGCCCATGCACTCCCGTCACGATGACCTCATCATGCTTGGCAAATGTCTCGTCGGCGCGCGCGTGCCAGCGCTCGCCATGCACGAAGACATGCCCCTTTGTCGCCTCCCAGTCCTGCACAGTGGCCTGCGTGCCGACGAGGTCGGACGCGCCCGTCACCACCCGGCGGCGGTGCACGACATAGCCCAGCCGCGCGATCAGCAGCGAAAAGGCCAACGACGCGACGGCCAGCGCAGCCAGCGCAGGCAAGGACGGCTCGAGCCCCGGAACATCGGAATCGAACAGGAACAGCCCGCCCGTGACAATCGCTACTGTGCCCCCGATCCCGAGAATGCCGAATGACGGACTGAACGCTTCGGCCACGACCAGTAACAATCCAAGCCCGATCAGCGCGAGCCCCGCCAGATTGAACGGCAGGATCGAGAGCGCGAACAACCCCAGGATCAGGCTGATCCCGCCAATCGTGCCGGGCACCAGTGCGCCGGGGTTCAGCAACTCGAAGACGATGCCGTAAAAGCCGATGATCATCAGGAACAGCGCGACATTCGGATCGGCAATGATCGACAGAAGCTGCGTGCGCCAGTCGGGCTCCAGCATCACGATGCTCAGATTCTCAGTGTCGAGAACGAAAGCCTCGCCATCAAGCTGCACCGTGCGCCCATGCGCCCGGTCCAGAAGCTCGGTCAGATCGCGGGCGGTGAAATCGGCCACGTTCTCTTCAACGGCAGCACTTGCGGTCAGGGTTGCGGCGTCGCGCACCGCGCGCTCGGCCCAATCGGCATTGCGCCCATGGATCTCAGCCAGACTGCGGATCTGCGAGACCGCGTCATTGAGCGCCTTGGCCTCTCCTGCATCGGCCGGCGCGCTGTCTTCAGCGCCGTTCTCGTCATTGCCATTGGCGTCCTCTTCGTCGGCTGCAGGATCGTCCTGGAAGGGAAGCCCGCCACCGCCACCACCGCCAAGGCTGACAGGGGTCGCTGCACCGACCGACGTGCCGGGCGCCATGACGGCCAGATGGCTCGCATACATGATGAAGGTGCCCGCACTCGCCGCGCGCGCCCCCGAGGGGGATACGAATGTCGCAACCGGCACGGGTGAATTCAGGATCGCCCGGTTGATATCGCGGGTCGAGGTGACAAGCCCGCCGGGAGTGTCCATCTGCACGATCACGAGGCCCGCGCCCTCTTCGGCGGCGGTCTCGATCCCGCGGATCAGGTAATCCGCCGTTGCGGGGCTGACGGCCCCATCAAGCTGCAGGACATGCGCATGGCCCGCACTGCCATCGTCCTGAGCCTGCAGGCTCAGCCCCACAAGGCCGAGGATCAGGGCCATCAGCCACGCCAGACGCCATGTCACACGCCCTGCTGCGCGAATTCGCCCTGTCATCACCGATCGCCTCCTTTCGCCACAGCGTTGGGTAGAGGGGTAGCCCGAGGCCCGATGTGATCAACTCACAGCCGCTTGCGCCACCTTGCCGCATCCTGAAAAGACCCATCCGCGATAAATGAATTTCAGAAGTTTTTGAAATGACGGGAAGTGCAATGATATCCGATCTTCAGCAGGAATTCATCCTGCATTTTGGTGAAATGGGCTCGCGCTGGGGCATCAACCGGACCGTGGGACAGGTCTATGCCCTGTTGTTCCTGTCGGATGAGCCCCTGTGCGCCGACCAGATTGTGGCCGCGCTCGGCGTGTCACGCTCGAACGTGTCGATGTCGCTGAAGGAGTTGCAGGCCTGGAACCTGATCCGCCTGCGCCACCTGCAAGGGGATCGGCGCGACCATTACGGCACGCCCGGCGATCTTTGGCAGATCGTCCGGATCCTGGTCGAGGAACGCAAGAAACGCGAGATCGACCCCACATTGACCAAACTGCGCCAGCTCGAGATGCAGGCGCCGAGCAGCGACGACGCACATGCGCATGCCCGCATCCGCGAATTGCGCGAACTGATCGAACTGCTCACCGGGTGGTATGACGAGATGAACAAGCTCGAAACCGAGCGGCTCGTCGCGCTGCTGAAGATGGGCGCACGGCTGCAGAAATTCATCGGCAAGGCGACTATCCTGTCCCTGCCGCGCTCCAGCAAGGAGGCTTGATCCATGGAAATGATGGACACGCTGATGTTGTCGCGCATCCAGTTCGCGGCGAACATTACCTTTCACATCCTGTTTCCGACCATCACCATCGCGCTTGGCTGGGTGCTGGTCTTCTTTAAATGGCGCTTCAATCGCACGGGCGATCATACTTGGATGGACGCGTATTTCTTCTGGGTGAAGATTTTCGCGATCACCTTTGCGCTCGGCGTCGTCTCGGGCATCACGATGTCCTTCCAGTTCGGCACCAACTGGGCCGGCTTCATGGAAGCTGTCGGCAACATCGCAGGGCCCCTTCTCGCCTACGAGATCCTGACCGCCTTCTTCCTCGAGGCCGTGTTCCTGGGCATCATGCTCTTCGGCTTCCGCCGCGTGCCCGGCTGGGCGCATACGGGCGCGACAGTGCTTGTCGCGTTCGGGACCACCATGTCGGCCTTCTGGATCCTCGTGCTCAACAGCTGGATGCACACGCCGGCCGGCTTCGAGATGCGCGATGGCGTGGCCCATGTCACAAGCTGGATGGAAGTCATCTTCAACCCCTCAATGCCCTACCGGCTGGTGCACATGCTGCTGGCCTCGGGCCTCACGGTAGCCTTTGTCATCGCGGGTGTGTCGGCGATCCGCTGGCTGATGGGCGACCGTGGCGCGGAAGTGCGCAAGACCTTCCGCGTCGGCGCCTGGATGGGGGCCCTGCTGATCCCGGCCCAGATCCTCGCCGGTGATTTCCACGGGCTCAACACGCTCGAGCATCAGCCCGCCAAGGTCGCCGCGATGGAGGGCAACTGGGAAACGCGCAGCCATGTGCCGCTCCTGCTCTTCGCCCTGCCTGACCAGGAGGCCCGCGAGAACCGGTTCGAGATCGGCATCCCCTCGGGCGCGAGCCTTATCCTGAAGCACAGCGCCGAGGGCGAGGTGCCCGGCCTCAATGATTTCGTGGCCGAGGATGGCACGATCGAGCATCCGCCCGTGGCGCCGGTCTTCTGGTCCTTTCGGATCATGGTGGCGACGGGCATGGCCATGCTGGTCCTGTCCTGGGCTTCCGTCTTCCTGATGCGCCGCGGACGCGGCGTCGAGGGCCTGCCACGCCCGGTGCTCTGGGCCTTCGTGCCGATGGCCTTCTCGGGCTGGGTCGCCACGCTCGCGGGCTGGTACACAACGGAAATCGGCCGTCAGCCCTGGCTCGTGAACGGTGTGCTCACGACCGAGGCCGCGATCAGTGACGTGCCGCCAGGCTTCGTGCTCTCCACGCTGCTGGCCTATCTCGCGGTCTATGTGCTGTTGCTGATCGCCTATCTCGGCGTGATCCTCTATCTCGCGCGCCGCGCGGCCAGGGGCGGCGAGGGTGCAACCGAAGGCCGGCCCGCGACCGGCGCAATCCAGGGCTTTCCTGCGGAGTAATGCCATGCTGACCGATCTCTTCACTGACCCGACCGAAACGCTTCCGGTGATCTTTGCGGCGCTGATGGGCCTGTCGATCCTGATCTATGTGGTGCTTGACGGGTTCGATCTGGGGGTGGGGCTGCTCACCCCCATGGCCAAGGACAGCGAGAAGGACCGGATGATCGCCTCGATCGGCCCGTTCTGGGACGCGAACGAGACCTGGCTCGTCATGGCCGTGGGGCTTCTGCTCGTGGCCTTCCCGGCAGCGCATGGGGCGATCCTGACCGCGCTCTACCTGCCAGTGGCGATCATGCTCATCGGGCTCATCCTGCGCGGTGTCGCCTTCGAGTTCCGCGCGAAAGTCCCCACGCCGCGCAAGCCGTTCTGGAACCGCGCCTTCTTCGCAGGCTCGCTGATGACCGGGCTCTCGCAGGGCTACATGCTCGGCTTCTACATCATGGGGCTGGAGCACAACCTCGCCGCGCATGCCTTCTCGGCGCTGACCGGCATCGCGCTTACCGTGGGCTACAGCTTCATCGGCGCGTGCTGGCTGATCCTGAAGACCGAAGACGCGCTGCAGGCCAAGGCGCTCGCCTGGGCGCGCAGGGGGCTCTGGGGCGTGGTGATCGGCATCGGCGCAGTGTCGCTGGCAACCCCGCTTGTCAGCGCGCGCATCTGGGAGCGGTGGTTCTCGATCCCCGAATTCTTCCTGCTCGCACCCCTGCCGCTGATGTC
>SLKB01000271.1 GCA_007134805.1 Paracoccaceae bacterium | reverse complement strand
GCCCGTTCAGCTGCGTGCCGCGCGCAAGCGTCGTCTTGGCATACTCCACATAACGGCCACCCGCCGCCTCGATCCGCTTGGCGCGCCCGATATTGGCAGGCTGGGCGAGCGTGATCTCGCCCATGGTGATCGCCTCGATCGCCGCCTCATCCGCATCCGAAAGCTTGAAGCCGTCCGGGCCGAAGAACTTGATGCCGTTATCCTGATGGCCGTTATGGCTGGCGGAGATCATGATCCCCAGATCTGCCCGCATCGAGCGTGTCAGAAACCCCACGGCGGGTGTGGGCACGGGCCCGAGCAGCAGCACGTTCATCCCCGTGGAGGTCAGCCCCGCGGTCATCGCAGTCTCGATCATGTAGCCTGACAGCCGCGTATCCTTGCCGATCACGACGCGATGCCCGTTCGACCCGCCCCGCCGGAAATGCCGCCCCGCGGCCGCGCCGATCTTGAGCGCCATCTCTGCAGTCATCGGATAGCTGTTCGCGGTGCCGCGCACCCCGTCTGTGCCGAAGAGTTTGCCTGTCATGCCTCTGTTCCGTTATCGATTGCCTGCATTCTCTGCCACATCCTCAGCGCCTGCCGGGTCTGGGCCACATCATGGACGCGCAGGATCTGCATGCCTTGTGCGGCGCCCTGCAAGGCAACCGCAACGGATCCGGCAACCCGCGCGCGCGCTTCCTGCACCCCGCTGATCGAGCCGATGAAGCGCTTGCGTGATGCACCAAGAAGCATAGCACATCCCAAGTCATGATATATGGCCAGAGCCCGCATCAATGCGAGATTATGCTCAATCGTCTTACCAAAGCCTAAACCCGCGTCGAGAATGATGCGCTCGGGCGCGATGCCTGCGGTGACCGCACGGTCGCGCGCGGCGCGAAGCCAGTCATAAACATCAAGGACAACATCTTGATATTGAGGGTTTTCCTGCATTGTCTGGGGGGTGCCCTGCGCATGCATCAAAACGACAGGCACATCAGTTTCGGCAATGAGCGGCGCCATCTCGCGATCCCATGTCAGGCCTGACACATCATTCACGATATTTGCGCCCTCTGCCAACGCGGCGCGCGCGACCGCGGCCTTGCGCGTATCGATCGAAATCGGCTCGGTGATCCCGGCGGCGCGCATCGCCGCGATCACCGGGGCGGTGCGCAGGATTTCTTCCCCGACCGGCACTTCCGTTGCGCCGGGGCGGGTTGATTCCCCCCCGATATCGAGAATGTCAGCGCCATCCTGTAAGAGCACCTTGGCCTGCGCGACCGCCGTGGACACCGTGCTCAGGCGCCCCCCGTCCGAAAAGCTGTCAGGGGTCAGGTTCAGGATCCCCATCAGGCGGGGGCGCACGAGGCTGAGCCCGCAGATCGGCGCGAGTGGGCGGGTCAGGGCTGCATCGGTCGCGGGATCAAAGCGCCGCTCCATAGGTGCGGCGACTGCGCGCGTGCGCTCCTGCACCGCGGCGATGCGGAGCGCCTCTTGTCCGCGCAGAGGAGGCATCCCGCCATCGGCGAGCCCTGCGGGTCGGAGAAGTGGCAGGCGATACGACATGGCGCGTCTTTGCCCGCAAAGCGTCGACCGTGCAAGAGGCCGCCGCGCGCGCTCAATACATGTCGGGTCTGATGATGCGGATGGGCACATGCGAGCCGGGCGGGACGCGCAATCCGTCCGGGATAAGAAATTCGCAGGCCGCGACATGTTCGGCAAGCCAGAGCGCAAGCGCAGCCGCGTCGCGCGGGCTGCAATCGGGGCTGTCGATCGCATCGAGGATCAGTTTCGAGGGGGCCCAGACGATCATCTGGCCCTGCCGCATCGCAAAGTCGATCTCGGTCCGACTGGAGACGACGAGGCATCGCCGGTCGCGCGCGGCAAGCCGCCATGCATTCTGCTCGATCGCCAGCAGATCGATCCTGCGCTGAACCGCGGTGATCCCCGTCTCGGCCACAGGGTGCTGGGGCATGCCGACCACCAGGATGACCGGCGCGCCCCCGCCGTGCAGGTGACTGAGCAGACGCCCAAGATCGGGATCTTCAAGCGCGGCATTGTCGATATAAACCACACGCGGATGCACGCTGTCTTCTTCGCCCGACGCATCAAGGGCGCGCAATGCCTCGGCGGCCCGCGTCCGCACGATCTCGACGCCAAGCGCGCCCGGACCACGATCAAGCTTCTCGATCCGCACGAAAACCCGCATCGCGCGCGGCGCGAGCAGGATGCGCGCCGCGATCCGTTCGGCCAGCGTCTCAAGCAGGTTCAGGCGCTCTGCGGCGAGCTCGTGCGAGATCGCCTCGGTAAGCGTGTCATAGGACAGGATCCTGTCGACATCATCCTCGAGCGGTGCAGGATTCGGACGGGTCTCGAGGACGATGTCGAACCGGACCCGTTGAGGGCAACCGCGTTCGGCCTGAAAGGCACCGATGTCGATGGCGACCACGTGATCGCGCAGGCTGATCCGGTCGCGCGGATCGCCCGAGGCCGAGGCCTCGGCACGGGCCTGAGGATGGGCAAAGGCCAAGCGGATATCGGACGTCATCTTCAGGCACCTGCAGCCGGATCCGACGCCTGTGTAACGGTTATCGCCGTGGTAGCAACCCCTGCCCGCAGTCAGCCGCGATAGAAGAGATGCGCCCCGATCTGGGTGGTCTGCGTGAAGCTTTGCGCCCAACCCGGGTTCACTGCTGTCGTGTGGAAATAGAGCGCCCCGCGTGTGAGCCGGCTGTGCCCGCCGTCGACCATGACCTGAGCGATCCGATGGGCGCGCGTGCGGGCGGCACCGTTCGGCATCGCCTCGGAGCGTCCGTCGCAGGCGAAGCTGAACTGGCACCCGCCGAGGCTTCCCGCGCGCACGCCCTGATAGACCACGCCGCAGATGGTCGACGGGAAGGCCGGCGAATCGACACGGTTCAGGATGACCTCGGCCACTGCGAACTGCCCCTTGAGGCTCTCGCCGCGTGCTTCGTGGTAGATCGCCGTGACCAGGCATTTTTCTTGATCATCAAGCTCACGCAGGCTGATCCTCTGCATCCAGCGGCGGTCATATCGCACGGTCTGACGCACGAGCGCTGCCGGGCGAAGCTTCGGGCGCAGCGACACCATGGGTGACAGCCCCGCGCTGTCGAGCCTCAGCGGCGCGACCGCCCCTTGCGTCGACAATCGTGTTTCGACCCCTGCCGCCAGGGCTTGCGGACGCGGGCTGGGCCGCAGCCGCAAGCCATCATCGCGGGGAGCAACATCTACCATCTCATCGCGCATCGCAGGGTCACCCGCAGGCTGTGCGGTGAGATCCTCTGCGAGGGCCTCGCGCGCATTCCGGGACATCTCGCCCCAACCAAAGGCGGGCATCGGCGCGGGGTTGAGATCGACATCTAGCCGTGCGAGGCGCAGCGGCTCGGGCGGCGACGGCTCTGTGAAACGGCCATGGCGCGCTGCGGGGCTCTCGCCGCCAAGCGAGGCAAGGATCAACTCGGAGCGTTTATCAAGCGTCGCGTCATGGACACGCGACCCGAAGCTCGGCACTGCAAGCAGCATCGTCGCCCCACAAATCACGCCAAACTTCAGCCGCATTCTGGATCTGATCGCACTGCCGACGTCACGCCCGGCCGAAAATGCATCACGGGAAGCATTCAGGCTTGACAACCATAGCGATAGCGAGTTCTTGAACATCATTCATATTCAGTGCGGGTGCCATGCACCTCCGCACTCCCATTCCAGCATCATCCCCTGAGAGCGTTCACATATTCGAGATTGCTAATCAGAGCCAGTCCGGCCCCCGGCGCGCGCTTTTTTCGGCGGGTTCATGCTCATGGCCGGAAAATTAACGAGGCTTTTCAATCAGGGCCATTGCTCTTCAAGAACGAGCTGCGCTGCCGTGAGCCGCGCGACCGGAACACGAAACGGCGAGCAGGACACATAATCGAACGCCATTTCGCGGCAAAAGCGAATCGATTCCGGATTGCCACCATGCTCGCCACAGATCGACAGGGTCAGATCAGGACGGGTCTTGCGCCCGCGCTCGGCACCGAGCCGCAGCAACTCGCCGACCCCATCGAGGTCAAGCGTGTGGAACGGATCCTCGGGGAAGACCTGCTGCTGCACGTAATCCGACATGAAGCGCCCCGCATCGTCGCGTGAGAGCCCGTAGGTCATCTGGGTGAGGTCATTGGTCCCGAAGGACAGGAAGGCCGAGTGCAACGCGATATCGCCCGCACGCAGCGCGGCACGCGGGGTCTCGACCATGACGCCAAGGCGATAGTCGAAATTCACGCCGGTCTGACTGCGCACAGTTGCCGCGACCGCATCGATCCGCGACTTGACGAGTTCCACCTCGCGCATGGCAGAGACCAGCGGGATCATGATCTCGGGCACGACCGGGCTGTCGCTGGACGCCACCTCGACTGTCGCCTCGAAAATTGCGCGGGCCTGCATCTCGTAGATTTCGGGGATGGTGATCCCCAGCCGCACCCCGCGCATGCCGAGCATCGGGTTGAATTCCGACAGCGCTTCGGCGCGACGGATGATCTCGGACAGCGGCTTGTCGAGCGCGTCGGCCAGGAAGCGCAGGCCTTCCTTGGAATGCGGCAGGAATTCATGCAGGGGCGGATCGAACAGCCGGATGCAGACCGGCTGGCCCTGCATGATCCTGAACAGCTCGATGAAATCGGCCCGCTGCATCGGCAGAAGCCGGTCAAGCGCGTCCGAGCGATCTGCGGCCGCATCCGCAAAGATCATTTCGCGCATCAGGGTCAGGCGGTCATCCTCGAAGAACATGTGCTCGGTCCGGCACAGCCCGATCCCCTCGGCAGCAAACCCGCGCGCGATCCGCGCATCGGCGGGCGTGTCGGCATTGGCGCGGATTCCGATATCGCGGCGCGCGTCGGCCCAGTCGAGAAGCGTGGTGAAGCGATCATCGAGCGCGGGCTCCAGCAGCGGGACCTCGCCAAGGAAGACGAGGCCGTTGGTGCCATCGACCGTGATGACATCGCCTTCAGAGAGCAGATGATTGCCCGCGCGCACGGTCTTGCGCCGCTCGTCGATCTGCATCCGCGAGGCCCCCACGACGCAGGGCACGCCGAGCCCGCGTCCTATCACCGCAGCATGGCTGGTCATTCCGCCGCGCTCGGTCAGCACGGCGCTTGCCGAATGCATGCCACGGATATCCTCGGGCGTGGTCTCGCGCCGCAACAGGATGCAGGGCTCGTCGCGTGCCGCTCGGGCCTGGGCGGCGGTCGAGGTGAAGACGATCTGCCCGATCGCGGCCCCCGGACTGGCTGCAATGCCGCTCACGAAGCGTTCGGGGCGGGCATGAGGGTCCACCTGGCGGTGCAGCAGATCGCTCAGCGCCTTGGGCTGGACGCGCAGGATCGCATCATCGCGCGTGATCACCCCGTCCTCGGCCAGATCCACTGCGACGCGCACAGCAGCGCGCGAGCTGCGCTGCACGGTCACCGCATCAAGCACCCAGAGCTTGCCGTCCTCGAGCGTGAACTCGATCTCCATCTCTTCGCGCAGGCGTTTGCGCGCGGCCTCGCCATGCCGGAGCAGTTCGGCGAAGGCCTCGGGGCTGCGCTCTTCCAGCGAGGGGCCGCGCGGATCGCGTGCGAGGAACAGTTCATCCTTGCCATTCTGCATCGCCTCGGCGCCATGCAACCCGCGCGACTTGAAGCGCCCCGTCACGCGCCTGTGGCCTGTCTCGGTATCGATAAAGCGAATGAGCCCCGCACCGCTCTCCTCGGCGCCAAGCCCGCCCGCCATCGCCTGCACGACAAGGCCGAGCCCCGCGTCGACCGGCGCCCCCTTGGCCTGGCGCAGGAGCCGCGCCGATGTCCCCTCCCACGCCCGCGCCATCGAGCGCAGGACATCGGCCAATTGCTGCGCGGGTGACTGCGGGAACGGCTCTTCCATCTCGGATTCGTAGTCGCGCAATGCGGCTTGCAGCGCGGGCAGGCAGGGCTCGGTCGCCTCGAACATATCCGCATCAAGATGCGCGACATGCGCGGCGTAGGATTGCACGAAGGACAGGTAGATCCGCGTTGCAGCCGGTTCGCCGTATTTCTCGGCAATCTCGGCGTGCTTTTCGTCATTCATACCGATATTCAGGATCGCCGCCGGCCCGCCCCATTGCGGGTGCTCGGCCGAGGGGCGCACCGACAGAAGCTGGCCTTGCGGGAAATGCCCGAGCAGATGGCGCAGGTTCATCTGCGCGCCCGTCGCAATCTCGCGCACGACGGCGAAGGACAGCGCAATCGTCAGCGGAACCGGCATCTCGAGCCGCACCAGACGCTGCAGACATTTCGCCCGCCACCCATGCGTCTGGCGCTTGATCGGCGCCGAGCCGGTAATCTGGGCATAATCAGTCAGGGTCAGGTATTTCGGCATCTTGCGGGCACCTTTTGGGCTGCAGTGCAGCATAGGACGGCCACGCGCAGACACAAGGATTTGTTGACAGATGCGGCGTCATGGAAGCCGGACAGTTGCTGCGCGGCCCGCGTCTTGCTGAAGGTGGGCGGGCCCTACCCCTCGACCCGCCCCAGATCGGCCACCTGCAGACAGGTCGCGCGGATGCGGTGCAAGAGGTTCAGCCGGTTGCGCCGCAGGATCTG
>SLKB01000301.1 GCA_007134805.1 Paracoccaceae bacterium | reverse complement strand
CATGCTCAACCGGCCGAGGTCTTCGCGAAACTGCCGCAATTGCGCGAGCATGATGCGCTCTGCTGCCTCACCCATCGCTCACGCCCCCACGGCCCAGCGGGCCCAGAAGCCGCCCAGCACTTCGAACTTTGCAAGGAACGCCACGACCACGACCCACGCCAGTGACAGCGGCAGGAAGACCTTCCAGCCTATCCGCATCAACTGGTCATAGCGGTAGCGCGGGGTGATGGCCTTCACCATGGCAAACATGAAGAAGAAGAACGCCATCTTGAGGAACATCCAGTGAAAACCGTCGGGCAGCCCCGGAATGGGCGAGAGCCAGCCGCCGAAGAACAGAAGGCTGATCAGCGCGCACATCAGGAAGATCGCGATATACTCGCCGGCCATGAACAGAAGATACGGCGTCGAGCCGTATTCGACCATGAAGCCTGCCACCAGTTCCGATTCGGCCTCTGGCAGATCGAAGGGCGGGCGGTTGGTCTCTGCAAGGCAGGAGACGAAAAAGAGCACGACCATGGGCAGATGCGGCAGCCAGTACCAGCCCAGCAGGCCCCAGCCCGTGTCCTGTGCCGCGACGATATTGCCAAAATTCATGCTGCCAGTGGAAATGATCACGCCGATGATGATCAGCCCCAGTGATACCTCGTAAGACACCATCTGCGCCGCCGATCGCAAACTGCCCAGGAAGGCGTATTTGCTGTTCGACGCCCAGCCACCCATGATCACGCCGTAGACTTCCAGCGAGGTGATGGCGAAGACGAACAGGATCGCCACATTGATATCGGCAAGCACCCAGCCGTCATTGAACGGGATCACCGCCCAAGCCAGCATCGCAAGCACGAAGGACAGAAGCGGCGCCAGGAAGTAGACCGGACGGTCGACGCCCGCCGGGATTACGACCTCCTTGACGACGAACTTGATCGCGTCGGCAAAGGTCTGCAACAGGCCCCATGGCCCCACCACGTTCGGACCGCGCCGCATCTGCACTGCGGCCCAGACCTTGCGATCAGCGTAGACCAGAAAGACAAGGCTGATCATCACGAAGGAGACCACCAGCAGCGACTGCATGACGATCAGCAAGGTGGTGCCAAGCCCGGTTTCCAGAAACTCCGTCATGCGCCCCTCATTCTCTCACAGGCTGGGTATGCCGAGTTCTCGACAATCATCCACAATCACTTCAGCATCCAGTGTGCGCAATCCGCGGGGCAGATCCGGAGAGATGACGAATCCCCCGTCTCCTTCCCAGACACCGCCGCGTTGCTTCACTGTCGTGCGCACATGCTGTGCAAAGCCATGACCTCGGATTAGCGTATATTGTGCGGCTGCACAACGCGCATAGGCGACGACATCGTTTCTGTCCCGTGCGCCACGCATCCGCACTAAAACGCTGACTGTCCGTTCGTCGAGCAACCGCGTCTCGACCCCCAGATATTGCGCGCCGGGCGGGGCTGTCATCACCCGCACCGGTCGCTCGCGGGCATCCCCCGCACAGGCCCCAAGCAGGCACAGGCCAAGCCCGGCCAGATATCGCACCTGCACCGCTCACTCTGCCGCCATGGCTGTGTTCGCGCGTGCCTTGGCCATGGCCGAGAGTTCCGCCATCAGGCTCGACGCCCGCGCAATCGGGTTCGTCAGGTAGAAATCCTGTACGGCCGGCTGGAACTCGGCACGGCCAAGCTGGCCCAGGTCGAGCGGCTGCCACGGATTCTCGGGGACCTGATCGATCTCGCCCAGATGCGGCACTGCCTCGGTCAGCTTCGCGCGCAGGGCCGTGATCGAATCGAACGGCAGTGTCGCGCCCAACTCGGCCGAGAGCGCGCGCAGGATCGCCCAGTTCTCTTTCGCCTCGCCGGGGCCGAAACCTGCGCGCAGCGCAAGTTGCGGGCGGCCTTCGGTGTTGACGAACAGGCCTGGCTCTTCGGTATAGGCGCTGCCGGGTAGGATGATATCGGCGCGATGGGCGCCGCGGTCACCGTGGCTGCCTTGATAGATCACGAAGGCACCCGGCCCGATCTCGATCTCGTCTGCGCCCAAATTGTAGATCACCTCGGCACCTTCGGTGACCGCCTTGAGGCCGCCTTCGGTGACGCAGCCGATATCCATCGCGCCAACGCGCCCGGCGGCCGTGTGCAGCACCAGAAGGCGCGCGCCAGAGCGTTCGGCAAGCCCCATGGCTGCGGCGAGCACTGCGTCGCCATCGGCCTCGCGCAGCGCGCCCTGCCCGATGATCACCACGCTTTCCGCGCCCTCTGCGTCTTGGTCGCGATCCAGGAGGGCCTGCAGCGCCACGCGATCGGCGCCGAGATGAGCATACTCATACGTCAGATCGGCCGCTTGCCCGATGAGCGTCACATCCGCCCCGTTGAGCCAGGCCTTGCGGATGCGCGCGTTCAGCACCGGGGCTTCCAGCCGCGGGTTGGTTCCGATCAGGTGAATTACCTTGGCATGGTCGATATCCTCGATCGCCGCCGTGCCGACATAGGCCGACCGGTTCCCGGCAGGGAGTCTCGCCCCATCAGTACGGCATTCGACCGTCCCGCCCTGCCCTTCAACTAGCAGTTTGAGCGCATAAGCCGCCTCGACCGAGGCGAGATCGCCCACAAGCCCCGCAACCTTCTTGCCCTTCATCGCCGCGGCCGCAGCCGAGAGCGCCTCGGGCCAGGTCGCCGGGCGCAGCTTGCCGTTTTCACGGATATAGGGGCGGTCGAGGCGTTGGCGGCGCAAGCCGTCCCAGACATAGCGCGACTTGTCCGAGAGCCATTCCTCGTTCACGCCATCATGGTTGCGCGGCAGGATGCGCATCACCTCGCGGCCCTTGGTATCCACGCGAATATTCGAGCCGAGTGCATCCATCACGTCGATGGTTTCGGTCTTTGTCAACTCCCAGGGCCGCGCGGTGAAGGCATAGGGCTTCGACACCAGCGCGCCCACCGGGCAGAGATCGACGATATTGCCGACCATTTCCGATTCGATCAGCGCGCCCAGATAGGTTGTGATCTCGGCATCCTCGCCGCGCCCGGTCTGGCCCATCACCTGAACGCCCGCGACCTCGGTGGTGAAGCGCACGCAGCGGGTGCAGGAAATGCAGCGCGTCATATGCGTCTCTACAAGCGGGCCGAGTTGGAGATCCTCGACCGCGCGCTTGGGCTCGCGGAAGCGCGAGAAATCGACGCCATAGGCCATCGCCTGGTCCTGCAGATCGCATTCGCCGCCCTGATCGCAGATCGGGCAATCAAGCGGATGGTTGATCAGCAAAAACTCCATCACCCCTTCCCGGGCCTTCTTGACCATGGGCGAATTGGTGCGGATGACCGGCGGCTGACCCTCCGGGCCGGGGCGCAGGTCGCGTACCTGCATGGCGCAACTCGCGGCGGGTTTCGGCGGGCCGCCGACCACCTCGACCAGGCACATGCGGCAATTGCCCGCGATCGAGAGCCGCTCATGATAGCAGAAGCGCGGGATCTCGATCCCCGCTTCCTCGCACGCCTGGATCAGCGTCATTTCCGGCGGGACCGCGATTTCCTGCCCGTCGATGACGATCTTGCGCAATTCAGCCATTCTCAATTCTCCCGCAACTGGCGCCCCAGTGCTGTTTGTGCGGCGATTTCGCCCCGCGCATACGCGCAGACCGCATCCCGGTCCGACGGCTCGGCACCGGCACGCCGCAGATGATTGTCAACCAGGCTTTGCATCCGTGCCTGTTCGCCCTTGTCTTCGACAAAAGCCTCGATCTGGTCACGACTGTAGCCCATCGCCCGCGCGCGATTGTAGAGCGACAGGAAATAGCTCACGCGCCGCAGCCGTCCGGGCGGCTCGATCGCCGGGCAGACCTTCACGATATGCCGGATCAGCGCAGCGGTGAACAGGCCATTGTAGATATCAGGCGAGTTGCGCAGGGTCTCGTTGACCTCTGCCTGCGAAGGCGTCGCAGCAGCCGATGGCAGGCCCAATGACGCTGAAAACATCACGACCGCGACGAGCGCTCTCATGGGCCTGAACATCATCACGAACCTCCGGCCTTGCTGCCGTGACCGGCGAGCTGTGTCGTTCCCGTCATCGCCCGACGCGGCGGATGCATTGCAGCCTTGTCGATCACAACGAGGGAATCGTGGACATGTAGCCCGCCAAGCATGTCGGCGGAGGCTCTCTCCATCTGGCCAGAGCCATGATACCAGCAATGCATGTCGTCGATCATGATCTTGACAGTCTCCAGAAAGCTGGACCTGCGACGATAGCCACCCTCATAGTCGGCCCAGTAGGCGGTGTGCAGATCCTCGACAAGATAGACCCCGCCCTCGCTGAGCAGCGGAAACAGTGTCCGGAAACTGGAATGGATATGCGACATCACATGGCTGCCATCGTCGATAACGACGTCAAGCCCGCCCATCTCGGCCACGACACTGCGCAGGAATGTCGCATCGTCCTGAGAGCCGATCCGGATCCGGGCTGACTCGCCATCAAGTTGCGCACAGGCCGGATCGATATCAATCCCGAACAAGATCGCCTCCGGACCGAACCAGTCGCGCCACATCCGCGCGGATCCGCCATTCTGCACGCCGATTTCCAGCACCCGGACCGGCCGGTGCCGAAACGGCGCAAAGTAACGCTCATAGAGCGGCAGGTAGTGCACCCATTTGTCGATGGCGCGATCCGTATTCTCCCAGAAGAACCGCTCGATCTCGCCCGAATAGCGAGCGGGCTTCTCGTCAACCCATCGCCAGCCCGGACCTGGGGCAATATCGACCTGAGCGCCGATCAAGCTCTGCATCTTGCGGAACGACTTCTCATAAAGGGCGGAATAGGCCATCACGTTACTCCCTTCACTGGCACACAACTCAAGCGGCAACATGCCGCCGCATTTACAACTAACCTGCGCTCTGCCCCGCGCCCGCATCCCTTTCTTGGCAGTTCCGATTCTGCATTGCCCACTAACTGGCCGGGCTGCGCATCTGCGGTCGTACGACATGAAATGACCCACCCGATCATGTCTTGGCGCGCAAAAGCCCGTTGCGCGCTGTCGCGCAAAACCAGGCCGCGCGTCAGACGCAGCCGTGCCTTGCAGGACAGGAGCGACCGGGTCAGGCATGATCACTCCGCAGCCACCTTGCTGATCCGGCCAGCCTTCTGTGCCTTGATGCGGTCCTCGATCTCGTCGCGGAAATTGCGGATCAAGCCCTGGATCGGCCAGGCGGCCGCATCACCAAGCGCGCAGATCGTATGCCCTTCGACCTGTTTCGACACATCCCAGAGCATGTCGATCTCTGCGATATCCGCCTCGCCGCGCACCAGGCGTTCCATCACGCGCATCATCCAGCCCGTCCCCTCGCGACACGGCGTGCATTGGCCACAGCTTTCGTGCTTGTAGAATTTCGCAAGCCGCCAGATCGCCTTCACGATATCGGTCGACTTGTCCATCACGATGACCGCCGCCGTGCCAAGGCCCGAGTGCAGATCATTACGCAGATAGTCGAAATCCATCACAGCGTTGCGCATCTTTTCACCGCGCACGCATGGCACCGAAGAGCCGCCCGGGATCACGGCCTTGAGATTGACCCAACCGCCCCGGATGCCGCCACAATGCTTGTCGATCAACTCCTCGAAGCTGATCGACATCGCTTCTTCGACAACGCAGGGTCTGTTCACATGGCCCGAGATCGCGAAGAGCTTCGTGCCGGCATTGTTTGGGCGGCCAAAGCCCGCAAACCAAGCCCCGCCGCGCCGAAGGATCGTCGGCACGACGGCGATCGATTCGACATTGTTCACTGTCGTCGGGCATCCATAGAGCCCGGCCCCTGCCGGAAAGGGCGGCTTCATGCGCGGCATGCCCTTCTTGCCCTCGAGGCTTTCGAGAAGCGCTGTCTCCTCGCCGCAGATATAGGCGCCCGCGCCGTGATGCAGATAAAGGTCGAAATCCCAGCCCGACCCGCAGGCATTCTTGCCGATCAGCCCGGCCTCATAGGCCTCGTCGATGGCGTTCTGCAGCGCCTCTTTCTCGCGGATATACTCGCCGCGGATGTAGATGTAGCAGGCATGCGCGTTCATCGCAAAGCTGGCAATCAGACAGCCCTCGACCAGCGTGTGCGGATCATGGCGCATGATCTCGCGATCCTTGCAGGTGCCGGGCTCTGATTCGTCGGCATTCACCACCAGATAGGCCGGGCGCCCGTCGCTCTCCTTGGGCATGAAGGACCATTTCAGCCCGGTCGGAAACCCTGCGCCGCCGCGCCCGCGCAGGCCCGATTGCTTCATCTCGCCGACGATCCACTCGCGCCCCTTCTCGAGGATCGCCTTGGTGCCATCCCAATGCCCGCGCGCTTTCGCTCCGTTGAGCGAGCGATCATGCATCCCGTAGAGATTGGTGAAGATGCGGTCCTTGTCCTGAAGCATGGCTTTCCCTTTGTGGTCCTCTAGCGGCCGGGTCTGGTTTGCCGCCAGATGCGATAGGTCACGATCAACGCCCAGGCAAAGGCTGCGAGCGCCGAGAAGTCGATCAGGAAAGAATAGCGCGGGTCCCAGCCGAAATGCCCACCCAGCCATTGCGCGATCACCCAGAGAACGATCGACACCGCCATGACAATCCCCGCCAGACGGGCCTGCCGCGCGCGTGCCATATCGCGTTCCGAAGGTTTCGCCAT
>SLKB01000287.1 GCA_007134805.1 Paracoccaceae bacterium | reverse complement strand
GCAGGCCGCCACCCCCCTTGCCCCCCCCACACCCCCCTCAGACGGGTACGCGGTCTGTCAGCCTGCGATCATTTCGGCCTGGCGTACGATGACCTCCGCCTGCTTGATCGACGCAATATCCACAAGCCGTCCCTTGTAGACGGTCGCGCCTTCGCCGCGCGCTTTCGCGTCTTCCATCGCGCTCAGGATCTCGCGCGCCTCTGCCACGGCCGCATCGGTCGGGGTGAAGATCTCATTGGCAAGTGCAACCTGCTTGGGGTGAATTGCCCATTTGCCGACCATGCCCAGCGTTGCGGAGCGTCGCGCCTGCGCCCGGAAGCCTTCGTCATCACTGAAATCGCCGAAGGGTCCGTCGACTGGCAGGACCCCATGGGTGCGGCAGGCCGCGACGATCGCTGCCTGCGCCCAGTGCCAGGGGTCCGACCAGTGTCGTGTGCCTTCGTGCAGCATGTAGTAGTTCTCCTGCGTGCCGCCGATGCCGGTCGTGGCCATACCCATCGAGGCCGCGAAATCCGCCGCACCAAGGCTCATCGCCTCCAGCCGGGGCGAGGCGGCGGCGATCTCCTCGACATGCGCGATCCCGGCGGCCGATTCGATGATTACTTCGAAACCGATACGTCGCGCCCGCCCCTTGGCGGCCTCAACCGCGCTGACCAGCGCGTCGACCGCGTAGAGATCGGCCGCGCAGCCAACTTTCGGGATCATGATCTGATCGAGCCGGTCGCCAGCCTGCTCCAGCAGATCGACGACATCGCGATACCAGAACGGCGTGTCGAGCCCGTTGATCCGCACCGAGAGCCGTTTCTTGCCCCAGTCGATCTGGCGGGTCGCTGCGATGATATTGGTGCGCGCGGCGTCCTTGTCACTGGGTGCGACCGAATCCTCGAGGTCGAGATTGATCACATCCGCCTCGGAGGCTGCCATCTTCGGGAACAGCGCCGGTCGCGAGCCGGGCCCGAACAGCTGGCAGCGATTGGGGCGCGCGGGCGGCGCAGGTTGGATACGAAAGCTCATCGGAACACCTTTCGAGTCAGGAAATGTCGAAAAACTCCGGTCTTTCGGTATATTGTTGCGTGATTGCCCGCAAGGCGTTTTCTGCAGCTGCAAAATCCTCGCACTGCGCGGGCTTGCGCAGAAAACTGGCGCGCGACGTGATCCGCCTGCGGGCTTTCGCACCCTTCGCCGTGTGGGGGATTGGAAAGCGGCGCAAAACTTGCCACAAACTTGGCAGCGGCCATTCAGCCAAGGACCTAAAGCCAGCCGGAGCCTGCCATGATCGAGACACCTTATCTATTGTTCCTGGGCGATGCGCCCGACCCGCTCGCCGCGAAAGTCGCGCAGGGTATCAAGGATTGGCGCCCCGATTACGCGCTGGGACAGTACCGGATGGAGGGGTGCCGCGCCGATATGCGCTTACCCGACATGACCCTCGCGGAGGCGAAAGAAGCCGGTGCTAGGACGCTGGTGATCGGGGTGGCCAATCGCGGTGGCGTGATCTCGGCGGCCTGGAAGAAGGTGCTGGTGGGCGCTCTGGAGGAAGGGTTCGACCTTGCCTCCGGCTTGCACAACCTCTTGCGCGCCGAGCCGGATCTGAAAGCTGTGGCCGAGGCGACCGGGCGCCAGCTGCATGATGTGCGCGTGCCGGCTGTGAGCTATCCGATCGCCAATGGAGTCAAGCGGTCCGGCAAGCGCTGCCTCGCAGTGGGCACCGATTGCTCCGTGGGCAAGATGTACACCTCGCTGTGCATGGAGCGAGAGATGGTCGCGCGCAACATGAAGGCCAGTTTCCGCGCGACCGGCCAGACCGGGATCCTGATCACTGGCGACGGCGTGCCGCTTGATGCCGTGATCGCCGATTTCATGGCCGGGTCGATCGAGTGGCTGACGCCTGACAATGACCCCGATCACTGGGATCTGATCGAAGGGCAGGGGAGCCTGTTCCATGTCTCCTATTCTGGGGTCACGCTGGCGCTCATCCATGGCGGCCAGCCCGACGCTCTGATCCTGAGCCATGAGCCGACGCGCAAGCATATGCGCGGGCTGCCCGATTATCCCATCCCCTCGCTCGAGGATCTGCGTGACCGGGCGCTCGACATGGCGCGGATCGCCAATCCCGAGTGTCAGGTCGTGGGCATCTCGGTCAACACTGCCGCGCTGTCGGAAGACGAGGCCACCGCCTGTTGCGCCGAAATCGAGGCGCGGATGGGGCTGCCGACTGTCGATCCCTATCGCCATGGGGCCGGGCGGCTGGTCGATGCGCTGGACGGGGTCTGACCGACCCTAACCGAGATAAGGAGGCCTTCGCGTGTTCGTTTCCGAGGATCGCTTTGCCCTGGCCGAAGTCTTCACGATCGCGCGCGGCTCGCGCAGCCATGCCGATGTGCTGAGCGTCGAGATCAGCCGCGCGGATGCGCGCGGCCGGGGGGAATGTGTGCCCTATGCGCGCTATGGCGAGAGTATCGCGTCCGTGCGCGCACAGATCGAGGGGTTGGACGCAGGGATCAGCCGTGCCGCGCTACAAACGGCGCTGCTCGCTGGGGCGGCGCGCAACGCCGTTGATTGCGCGCTTTGGGATTGGGAGGCCAAGCGCGCCGGGCGGGCTGTCTGGGATCTGGCCGGGCTCGGCCCACCTCAGCCGGTGATCACGGCCTTCACCCTTTCGCTCGACACGCCGGAAAGAATGGAAGCGGCTGCCCGACGCCATGCGCAGCGCCCGCTCCTGAAGATAAAGCTCGGCACACCGGATGACATGCCGCGCCTCGAGGCCGTGCGCCGTGGCGCGCCCGACACGCGTATCATCATCGACGCGAACGAGGGCTGGAGTACTGAGGTCTATGCGGAACTGGCGCCGCATCTTCTGGATCTCGGGGTGGCCATGGTCGAACAGCCCCTGCCCGCGGGCGCGGATGACATGCTTGCCGAAATCGCCCGCCCCTTGCCGGTCTGCGCCGACGAATCCTGCCATGACTGCGCGAGCCTTCCTGCGCTCAAGGGCAAGTATGACATGGTCAACATCAAGCTCGACAAGACCGGCGGGTTGACCGAGGCCTTCGCGCTGCGCGCCGCCGCCCGGGCTGCCGGCTTTCAGGTGATGGTCGGCTGCATGGTCGGCTCCTCGCTTGCCATGGCGCCGGCGGTGCTGGTCGCGCAAGGGGCCGAGATCGTCGATCTCGACGGCCCGCTGCTGCTGGCCGAGGATCGCGCGCCCGCGCTGCACTATGATGCCGAGGGCGTCCACCCCCCCTTGCCGGCGCTTTGGGGCTGACACATCTTTCCGGCACTTCAATGATGCGTTAAAGGACAGCCAGCCTAAGGAGGAGATGCCCCATGCCCAGATACCGCTCTCGGACGACAACCCATGGCCGCAACATGGCCGGCGCACGCGGGTTGTGGCGCGCGACTGGGATGAAGGACGATGATTTCGGCAAGCCGATAATCGCGATCGTCAACTCCTTCACGCAATTCGTGCCCGGTCATGTCCATCTCAAGGACCTCGGCCAGATGGTCGCGCGCGAGGTCGAGAAGGCGGGCGGCGTCGCCAAGGAGTTCAACACCATCGCGGTGGATGATGGCATCGCCATGGGCCATGACGGGATGCTCTATTCGCTGCCCTCGCGCGAGGTGATCGCGGATTCGGTGGAATACATGGTCAATGCCCATTGCGCCGATGCGATGGTCTGCATCTCGAATTGCGACAAGATCACGCCGGGAATGCTGATGGCGGCGATGCGCCTGAACGTTCCCGCAGTATTCGTGTCGGGTGGCCCGATGGAGGCCGGCAAGGTCGATGTAGACGGCAAGATGAAGGCCGTTGATCTGGTCGATGCCATGGTCGCTGCGGCAGACGAAAAATACTCGGATGAGCAGGTGAAGAAATACGAGGAAGAGGCCTGTCCCACTTGCGGGTCATGTTCGGGAATGTTCACGGCCAATTCGATGAACTGCCTGACTGAAGCTTTGGGCCTGTCGCTGCCGGGGAATGGCTCGACCCTCGCGACCCATGCCTACCGCAAGAAGCTGTTCCTGCGAGCGGGTCATGTGATCGTCGATCTGGCCAAGCGCTATTACGAGCAGGATGACGAAAGCGTGCTGCCGCGCAATGTCGCCAGCTTCAAGGCGTTTGAAAACGCGATGTCGCTGGACATCGCAATGGGCGGTTCCACGAATACGGTTCTGCATCTGCTGGCCGCCGCGCATGAAGGCGGGATCGAGTTTTCGATGTCCGATATCGACCGTCTGTCGCGGCACGTGCCCTGCCTGTCCAAGGTCGCACCTGCCAAGGATGATGTGCATATGGAAGACGTGCATCGCGCTGGCGGGATCATGGCGATCCTTGGCGAACTGGATCGTGCCGGGCTGCTTCATCGCGACGTGCCGACTGTCCATAGCCCCAGCATCGGCATGGCGATAGACATGTGGGACATCATCCGCACCACCGACCCCGAAGTTCATGACTTTTATGCCGCAGCCCCGGGGGGGGTGCGCACGACAGAGGCGTTCAGTCAGGAAAAGCGCTACAACTCGCTTGATATGGACCGCGAGAATGGCGTGATCCGGAACAGGGAACATGCCTTCAGCCAGGATGGCGGGCTTGCGGTGCTCTTCGGAAATCTGGCCGAGCAGGGGTGCATCGTGAAAACCGCAGGGGTGGACGAATCGATTCTGAAATTCACGGGCCCCGCGCATGTGTTCGAGAGCCAGGATGACGCTGTGAGCGGGACCCTCACGGGCAAGGTCAAGGCGGGCGAGGTCGTGATTATCCGCTATGAAGGGCCGCGCGGCGGTCCGGGCATGCAGGAGATGCTCTATCCGACGAGCTACCTGAAATCTAAAGGGCTGGGGGTGGCCTGCGCGCTGGTCACGGACGGGCGGTTTTCGGGTGGCACCTCGGGGCTGTCGATCGGGCATGTCTCGCCCGAGGCTGAGGAAGGCGGGCTGATCGGGCTGGTTGAGAACGGCGATCTGATCGAGATCGACATCCCCGAGAGACGCATTCACCTGGCTGTCGACGAGGCCGTGCTCGCTGCGCGCCGAGAGGCGCAGGATGCGAAAGGCTGGGCACCTGCGAAGCTGCGCCCGCGCAAGATCACAACCGCTCTCAGGGCCTATGCGGCGCTGACGACCTCGGCGGCGCAAGGGGCTGTGCGGAAACTGCCGGAAGGGATGTGAGCATGGGCCGCATCGTCTATCTGAACGGCGAGTTTCTGCCCGAGGAAGATGCGCGCGTGTCGATCTTCGACCGCGGCTTCCTGATGGCCGATGGTGTCTATGAGGTCACGACCGTAATCGACGGGAAGCTGATCGATTTCGACGGCCATTTCGCGCGGCTGGAGCGGTCGTTGGGCGAACTGGACATGACCAATCCGATGACCCGAGACGTCTGGCTTGATGTGCATCGCCAACTGGTCGCGCGCAACGAGGTCGAGCAGGGGATGATCTATCTGCAAGTGACGCGCGGTGCGTCCGGTGATCGCGATTTCGTCTTTCCCGATCCCGCGAGCACACCGCCGACGGTCGTTCTGTTCACGCAGGCGAACCCCGCGCTGGTCGACAGCCCCAAGGCGAAGAAGGGCATCAGGGTCATCTCCATCGAGGATCTGCGCTGGGGCCGGCGCGACATCAAGACAGTGCAGCTCCTCTACCCGTCGATGGGCAAGATGATGGCGATCAAGGCCGGTGCCGATGACGCCTGGATGGTGCAGGACGGCGAGATCACCGAGGGCACGTCGAACAACGCCTATATCATCAAGGACGGGCGCATCATCACGCGCGGGCTCTCGACGGATATCCTGCACGGCATCACCCGCGCGGCCGTGTTGCGTTTCGCGCAAGAGGCACAGCTTCCGGTCGAGGAACGCAGCTTCACGCTTGACGAGGCGAAGGCGGCGGATGAGGCCTTCGTCACCTCGGCCAGCACTTTCGTGATGCCGGTGGTAGAGATCGACGGTTCGCCCCTCGGGCAAGGCACGCCGGGCCCGCTGACGACCCGGCTGCGCGAAATCTATATCGAGGAGAGCCGAAAGGCCGCTCTCTGAACCGGCGTCTCAGGCCTTGTCGGTCGCGACATTCTCGGCAAAGGACGTATCGAACGCCGCCTTCTGCTCGGGGCTCGCGTCGGTCTGGTATTTCGCCTTCCAATCGGCATAGGGCATCCCGTAGACCACCTCGCGCGCTGCGCCCTTGTCGACGGGGACGCCCTTTGCTTCTGCCGCTTCCTGATACCAGCGCGACAGGCAGTTGCGACAAAAGCCTGTCAGGTTCATCATGTCGATATTCTGAACGTCCTTGCGCCGGTCCAGATGTTCGAGCAGGCGTCGGAAGGTGGCGGCTTCAAGTTCGGTGCGGGTCTTGTCGTCCATCATCATCTCCCTGGTGGGTTGTTCTTCACAGGTGACCCTCTAATCAGGGTGCGTCAAGATGCAGGGTACTTGAATAGATGCGCAAAGCTGGTAGGTGTTTGCGCTAACGGTTTCGAATTTGAAGGGTGCTGCCCTATCACCTTCCGCAAGGAAGCCCGCGTCCGGCGCGGACCTGCCAATCGCTTGAAAGGAAATGCCATGACCCCGATGCGCCGCCACCGCATGATTAAGATAGTCGCCACGCTGGGGCCATCCTCGTCGAGTTACGACATGATTCGTGCGCTCT
>SLKB01000404.1 GCA_007134805.1 Paracoccaceae bacterium | reverse complement strand
GCGCCGCGGTTCTGCAGGCTGATGCCGGTGCCTGGCACCACCACGCCCGAGCCGAAGCCCGAATAGTTCGACTGGATGAAGGACACCATCATGCCCGACGCATCGGCCACGGTCAGATAGACCGTGCCGCCCGCTTTCGGCGCACCGGGGCCATATTCCTGCGCGCGCTCAGGCGAGATGAGGGCCGCGCGGGATTTCAGGTAATCGGGGTCGATCAGGGCCTGCGGGGTGACATCGGCCATGGAGCGCGCATCGGCGACATAGGCGTGCATGTCGGCGAAGGCGAGCTTGATCGCCTCGATCTGCAGATGCAGCGCGCGGGGGTCATCGGGGTCGAGGGATTCGAGATCGAGATGCGCGAGCATGCCAAGCGCCATCAGCGCGGCGATCCCCTGCCCGTTGGGCGGGATCTCATGCAAGGCCACATCGCGAAAGCCCGTGGCCAGCGTGCCGCACCATTCGGGGCGATGCGCGGCGAGATCCGCTTCGGTCATCACGGCGCCATGGGCGCGGGCGTGGGCCGCGATCTTTTCGGCCAGCGGCCCCTCGTAGAAGGCGCGCCCGCCGGTTTCGGCGATCATCTGCAGGCTGCGCGCGAGATCAGGGCTGGCAAAGCGGGCGCCTGCCTTCGGTGCGCGCCCGCCGGGCATGAACATCTCGGCAAAGCCGGGCTGGTCGGACAGGATCTCGGCGCCGCGCGCCCAGAGTGCACCGATGATCGGCGTGACGGTGAAGCCCGATTCGGCGTAGCTGATCGCGGGGGCGAGCAGTTCGGGCAGATCCATCGTGCCGAAGCGGGTGGTCAACTCGGCCCAGGCGCCGATCGCGCCGGGCACCGTGACACTGTCCCAGCCTCGGAAGGGCATCTCGGAGCGGCCCTTGAAATGCTCGGGCGTCCAGCCCGCCGGGGCCGCGCCCGAAGAGTTCAGCCCGTGCAGCGCCGAACCGTCCCACAGGATGCAGAAGGCGTCACTGCCCAGCCCGCAGCCTGTCGGCTCCACCACGGTCAGGGTCGCGGCCGCCGCAATCGCGGCATCGACCGCATTGCCCCCGCGCGCCAGCGTCCCCACGGCCGCCTGCGTGGCCAGCGGGTGCGAGGTGGCCGCGACATTCTCTGCCAGAACAGGCGAGCGGCGCGAGGCATAGAGCGCATCATGGCGAAGATACATGATCACGTGTCCTTTACATCAGTGGGTTGGGAGCCCGCGTTTGCGCGGGATTTGAGGATGCCGCGCACCGCCCAGGCAATCGACAGCAGCGCCGCCACCAGGAAGATCAGGCTTACCGGCCGGGTGAAGAACAGCGTCCAGTCATCCTGCGTCATCAGCGCGCGGCGCAGATTGGTCTCGGCGATGGGGCCAAGGATCACTGCGAGCACCAGCGGCGCCAGCGGATAGTCGAGCGCCTTGAGCGCGTAGCCCACCACCCCGATCGCCAGCAGCAGGTAGAGATCCGTGATCCGGTTGTTGAGCGCGAAGGTCCCCACGATGCAGCAGACCAGCACCACGGGCACGATCACCCATTTCGGCACTTCGGCCACGCGCAGGAAGGCGCGCATCGAGACGAGGCAGACCACCAGCATCATCAGGCTGGACACCGCCATCGCGATGAACATGCCATAGACGAGATCGGGATTGTCCATGATCAGCCGCGGCCCGATCGAGATGCCGTGCACCATCAGCGCGGCGAGCAGGATCGCATCAACCGCAGAGCCCGGGATGCCGAGCGAGATCATCGGGATCATGCCGCCGCCGGCCGTCGCCGAATTGCCCGCTTCCGAGGCGATCACGCCTTCGGGCGTGCCCTTGCCGAATTCCTCGGGGGTTTTGGAGGCGCGCTTGGCCTGATCATAGGCGATCAGGTTCGCGATCGAGCCGCCCGCACCGGGCAGCGCGCCGACCGCGACGCCCACCATCGAGGACCGGATCAGGTTGACCGGGCGCATCAGCACTTCGCGCATCACGGCGAAATTGTCGAATTTGATCTCGCCCTTCACCAGTTTCTCGCCGCGCTTGATGGAATTGGGGTCCTCGACCTCGGAGGCGAGCTGCGAGATCGCGTAGATCCCGATCAGGACCACGAGGAAAGGCAGCCCCGCGCGCAGCGCGTCGATCCCCATGTCGAAGCGCGGCCGTCCCATCATCGGATCGGCGCCGATGGTCGCAATGGCAAGCCCGATCAGCGCCGCGATGAGCCCGCGCTGCAGCGAATGGCCCACCAGCGAGGCCACGATCGTCAGCGCAAAGACGATGAGCGAGAAATACTCCCACGGCCCCAGCCGGACTGCGAAGATCGCAAGCGGGGGGGCGGCCACGATCAGCACCAGCGTCGAGATCAGCGTGCCGAAGAACGACGCCCAGACCCCGAGCGAGAGCGCCCGCCCCGGCTGGCCCTTGCGCGCCATCGGATAGGCGTCGAAGGTCGTGGCCAGCGCCGAGGGGGTGCCGGGGATCCCCAGCAGGGCCGCCGAGATCAGCCCGCCCGTGTAGCCCCCCACATAGACCGAGAGCATCACCGCCACGCCCTGCAGGGGCGGCAGCGCGAAGGTCAGGGGCAGCGTCAGCACGATCGCCATGGTGACCGTGAAGCCCGGGATCGCGGCCGAGACGATGCCGGCGATCGCGCCGAAGAACATCATCGTGAGTGTGGTGAGCGAGAGCACCTCTGCGGCGCCCATGAGGAATGCATCCATGGTGTCTTACCTCCCCCGTGGCAGGAAGACGTTGAACAATTCGGCGAAAAGCCAGTTGAGCCCGTAGGAAAAGACCAGCGCCAGCACGACGCTGAGCGCGATCGCGGACTTGGTCCTGGGCGACAGGGTCAGCAGCAGGACCAGAAGAAAGATCAGCGTGGTGATCGCATAGCCCATCACGGGCAGCGTCGCCATGTAGCCCAGCAGGCACAGGAACATGAACAGCACCAGCCGGCGTTCGCGCGCCCAGAGCGGGACCGTGCGGGCGAAGCGCGGATAGGCGGCGGCCGGTATGCTGCACAGCGAGCCGATGATCGCCCCGATCAGAAGCAGGATCAGCGCGCCATGCACCAGCATCGGAAAGGCGCCCGCGCCGAGGGCCTCGAAGCGCGAGGTGGGAATGGACCGGGCCTCGAGAAACAGCCCGACCGAGGCCGCGAGCAACGCGACATAGGACAGAAGCCGGGCGATCTCGCCCGACTCGCTGTTCTGCAATTCCTGGTTCTCCCCGCTCAAGGCGCAATCACCTCGGACAGGCGCGTCACTGCATCGGCGAGGTCCTCGAGATAGTCGCGATACTCTTCGCGGCCCCGGAACATCACGTCAGCGCCGGCATTGTTGACCTGCGTGATGAAGGTCTCGTCCTGCGACAGCGCCTCGAGCGCGGCTTCCATCCGCGCCTGTGCCTCTTCCGGCGCGCCCTGTGGCATGACGATGCCGCGGGTGATCAGCAGATCGAGATCCGCGCCCAGTTCGGCGAAGGTCGGCACATCGGGGGTCTGCTCCATCCGCTCGGCCGTCCCGGACGCGAGGAAGATCAGATCGCCATTCTCGGCGAATTGCAGCGAGGACGAGATGTCGCCGATCGCGAGATCGAGATTGCCGCCCACCACGGCGCGGATCCGCTCGCCAGTGCCTTCATAGCCCACATAGCGCCAATCGAGATCGAAGGCCTCGGCGATCATGGCGGCGTTGAGATGCGGCACGCCGCCCAGTGTCACGCCGATGGTCAGCTCGCCGGGATTGGCCTGGGCATATTCGACCAGCCCCTCGAATGTGTCGAAGGGCTGATCGGTCGCAGCCACCAGGAATTGCGGCGAGGCGGTCATCAGCGCGATGGGGTCGAAATCGTCCCAGGCCAGATCGGTGACACCGGTCGCGGTCGCGGTCAGCAGCCCTTCATGCACCTGGCTGATCGTGTAGCCATCGGCCGCGCGGTCCGACGCCTCGGCCAGACCGACCGTGCCGCCGACGCCGCCGATATTGATCACCGGCATCTCGGCGCCGAGATAGGGCCCGACATTGTTGGCGACGATGCGCATCAGCACATCGCTGCCGCCGCCCGGTGCCCAGGGCACGATGAATTCGACCGACCGGGTCGGATACTCATCCGCAAGAGCGGGCGTTGCGGCGAGGGTGATGGCCATGCCGGCCCCGGCAAGACTGCGTGAGAAGATCGTCATGTGGCTCTCCTTCAGGTTTCGCGTTGCTGCCTGTGAAGGCGTTTCGGATTAACCCGAAGGCCTACAAAGAAAGAAAAAGCGTAGGAAGCGAATATATTTTGTGTTTTGATGAAGCATAACTTAAACAAGCCGGATGGATATCCGTCAGCTTCAGACTTTGGTCGCCGTGGCCGACACTGGCAGCCTGGCCGCCGCGGCCGAGGTCGTGCACCTGACCCCGTCAGCGGTAAGCCAGCAGATTCAAGCGCTTGAGGGCGAGTTGGGGGTGGCGCTCTTCGACCGCAAGAAGCGGCCCTTGCAGCTCAACGCGAAGGGTGAGGAAGTGCTGCGGGCCGCGCGCTCGATCGTGCAGACAATGACCGAAACGCGCATGATCATTTCCGGCGGGCGGACGGCGGGAGTGCTGACTTTCGGGTCAATTCGCACAGTTTCCACGCATCTTGTGCCTCGGGCTTTCGCGGCGATGCGGGTGCATTTCCCGGATCTCACCTTCGAGATGAGCGTGGGCATGTCCGAGGCGCTGGTCTCGAATGTCGCGGCCGGGCGAATCGATGCCGCGCTCGTGGCCGAGCATGTGGGCATCCCCACTGGCCTGATCTGGGCCCCGATCCTGACCGAGCCGCTGGTGCTGGTGGCGCCGCCCGGGCATCAGGCGCGGTCTGATCTGGAACTGCTGCGCGATCTGCCTTTCATCCGCTATGCCACCAGCGTGCCGCTCGCCCGCCAGATCGAGACCGAACTCTCGCGCCTGTCGGTCACCCCGCGCGAGGTTGCGGTGACCAATACGATGCCTGCGGTCGTCGGCATGGTGCAGGCGGGGCTTGGTGTCGCGCTCGTGCCGCGAATCGCGCTCTACAACATCCGTCCCGGCACACTGGACCCGCGCCCCTTCAGCGAGGGTGCCATCACACGTTGCGTGGGGCTCGTCCAGCGCCAGGTGTCGTCACGCTCGCGCGTGCTGGCGCAGTTGCAGGCCGTTTTGCTGGACGAGGTTGCACAGATCGAAGGCTGATCCTGCCCGAATTCGCCCCCGCGCCGGAGCGCCGCAGGCTGCGGGGTTGACAATTCGAAAACCGATCTCTTAGAATTATATATTATATAAGATATCAGATGATGTCACCCGCCAGACAGGAGAGGGGCAGAAGATGAAGGCAGTCGCGTCAAACCCCCGGGTCGCGTTCCAGCTCGCAAGCGAGCGGGCGTCCCTCAAGGGGCCGGGCGGCAAGCGATTGCTTGTGCATCTTGTCGTCAATGTCGAACACTGGCCCTTTGCTGCCGCGATGCCGCGCGCGGTCCTGCCCTCGCCGCATGGGCGCGAGACGATCCCGGATGTGTGCAATTTTTCCTGGGCCGAATACGGGATTCGCTGCGGGCTGCCGCGCCTGATCGAGCTGTTCGGCGCGCAGGGCCTGCCGGCGTCGGCCAGTGTCAATCTCGATGTGATCCGCGTCTATCCGCAAGCGGCCGAGGCGATGCGCCGGGCGGGCTGGGAATTCATCGGCCACGGGCTGGTGCAGCAGGCCGTGACCGGCGTGGGCGAGGAGGAGCAGATCCGGCGCGTGGCGACCGAACTGGCCGAGTTCGCGGGTGGCCCGGTGCGCGGATGGCTCTCGCCCGGGCTGCGCGAGACCGCGATCACCCCCGATCTGCTGGCAGAACAGGGCTTTTCCTATTGCATGAACTGGGGGATCGACGATCTGCCCTGCTGGATGGCGACGCGGACGGGGCGGCTGATGGCCATGCCCTATTCGATGGAACTCAATGACAGTGTCGTTTTCGCGGTGCAGAACCAGCCCGCCGCCGATTTCGCGACACGCATCATGGATACGATCGCCTGGTTCGACCGGCCAGAGGCCGCGGGCCGGACGGCCGTGCTCGGGATCGGGCTGCACCCGCATCTGATCGCAGTGCCGCATCGCCTCGTGCATCTGGCGCGCGTGCTCGAGGCGCTGGCCGCGCGCGACGATGTGGCCTTTCTGACCGGATCGGAGATCGCCGACTGGTATGCGGCCGCCGAGCCGCACCCCGACGACAGGGGCGATACAGGCCCGTAAAGAAGGCCCTGACCCCCTGCCCCACCCTGACCCCAACATATGGAGAACGACATGACTGACATTCCGACCATTCGCCGAGGCAAGGCGGCCCTTGCCGGCAGCGCAGCCGCGATGGCCCTTGGTGCGGGGCTTGCCCTGCCGGCCGCGGCCGATGACTGGCCGACGGATGCGCTGACCATGTACGTGGTCTCAAGCCCCGGTGGCGGGTTCGATGCCGCCGCGCGCCAGCCCCAGCCCTATCTGGAAGAAGCCCTCGGCGTGCCACTGCGCATCGAGAACCGGCCTGGCGGCAACACCGCCGTTGCGACCAATCTTGTCTACCGCACGGGCGATGACTGCTCTGCGGTGCTGATGACGGGCGTGCCGCATATCCACTTCTCCTCGCTCACGCAGGAGGTGGATTACGACTACGAGGATTTCTATCCGCTGGCCGGCCTGACGATCGAGCCCGGCGT
>SLKB01000068.1 GCA_007134805.1 Paracoccaceae bacterium | reverse complement strand
CCGCCCGGCGTGGGGATGGGGCAGAAACCCCCTGTTTACCTGAAAGGCGGCGAGGTCATGCGACTTGGAATTGCCGGGCTTGGCGTGCAAACTCAACATGTGCGGAGTGCCGAGGCGTGACACGGATTACTGGGCTACGAACACTGGATGTTCGGTTTCCGACCTCGGACCATTTGGACGGGTCGGATGCGATGAACCCCGATCCGGATTATTCCGCTGCCTATCTGGTGCTTGAAACCGACGGGCCGCATGAGGGGCATGGCCTGACCTTCACGATCGGGCGCGGGAACGAGATTTGCGTGGCCGCAATAAACGCCCTGCGCCCGCTTGTTGTCGGGTTGGATCTGGAGTGGGTGGCCGCTGATATGGGCCGCTTCTGGCGCCATATCACCAGTGACAGCCAGTTGCGCTGGATCGGGCCGGACAAGGGTGCGATCCATCTCGGCACAGGTGCCGTGGTGAATGCCATGTGGGATCTCTGGGCCAAGGTGGAAGGCAAGCCCGTCTGGGCGCTGGTTGCAGACATGACACCCGCCGAACTCGTTCGGCTGATCGATTTTCGGTATCTGACAGATTGCATCACGCCGGAATGGGCACTGGAATTCCTGACCGCGCAGGCCTTGGGCAAGGAGGAGCGGCGCGCCGAGCTGATGAGCAATGGATATCCGTGCTACACCACATCTGCGGGGTGGTTGGGCTACCCCGATGACAAGCTGCGCAGGCTTTGCCGCGAGGCAGTTGATGCAGGGTTTCGCCACATCAAGATGAAGGTGGGCCGCGACCTGGAAGATGACAAGCGCCGGTTGCACATAGCACGCGAGGTTTGCGGGCCGGATGTGAACCTGATGATTGATGCAAATCAGGTCTGGGACGTGCCGGAGGCTATCGACTGGGTGCGCGAATTGTCCTTCGCAAGGCCCTGGTTCATCGAAGAGCCAACCAGCCCCGATGATATCGAAGGCCACCGCGCGATCCGCAATGCAGTGGCCCCGGTGCAGATAGCGACAGGTGAGATGTGCCAGAACCGCATCATCTTCAAGCAACTGATCATGCGCGAGGCGATTGATGTGGTGCAGATCGACGCCTGTCGCCTGGGCGGGGTCAATGAGGTTCTGGCCGTGATGCTGATGGCGGCGAAATACGGGCTCAAGGTCTGCCCGCATGCGGGCGGGGTAGGGCTGTGCGAATATGTGCAGCACCTCTCGATGATCGATTATCTCTGCATTGCGGGCACGCATGAGGGCCGGGTCGTCGAATATGTCGATCATCTGCACGAGCACTTTAAAACGCCCTGCATCGTGCGCGATGCCGCCTACATGCCTCCGCTCGAGCCAGGCTATTCGATCCAGATGAAGCCGGATTCTCTGGCAAAATACCAGTATCGGGGGTGAGGGCATGGATTTGGGCCTGACCGGGAAGGTCGTGATCATAACGGGCGGGGCTTCGGGGATCGGGGCGGCGATTTCCGAGGGGATTGCCGCAGAGGGGGGTATCCCCGTGATCCTTGCACGATCCGCTGCGCCTGCCGGCTTCATGGAGGCGATCCGCACCCAGTCCCCTGACGCGCTTCTCATCCCGACCGAATTGACCGATGATGCCGCCTGCACCCGCGCCGTTTCCGAAACAATCGAGAGATTCGGCGGGATTTATGGGCTCGTGAACAATGCAGGGGCGAATGATTCCGTCGGTCTGGAGGCCGGGCCCGACGCGTTCCGCGCCTCGATCGAGAGGAACTTGACGCATTATTACACGATGATGCATCTTTGCCTCCCGCATCTGCGCGCGGCCAGGGGATCGGTGGTCAATGTCTCGTCCAAGACGGCGCTGACAGGGCAAGGCAATACCTCGGCCTATGTCGCAGCCAAAGCTGCTCAACTTGGGCTGACCCGCGAATGGGCGGCGGCGCTTCTGGCGGATGGGGTACGGGTGAATGCCGTCATCCCCGCAGAGGTGATGACGCCGCTTTATGCGCGCTGGCTACAAACCTTTCATGACCCTGAAGCGCGCCTTGCACAGATCTCGCGCAATATCCCGCTTGGCCAGCGCATGACAACAGCCAGTGAGATGGCCGATACGGTCTTGTTCCTGCTGTCATCGCGGGCCACCCATACCACGGGGCAATGGCTGTTTGTCGATGGCGGCTATTCCCATCTGGATCGCGCATTGACCATGGGGCGGTGAAACTTTGCCCGGCCCCACTGCGTCGCGCAAGACAAGCTGCGGCGAGAACAGATGTTTTTTTGCAGGTTGCTCTGGCATGAGCAGGCATCACACGGCCAGACGTCCTATGGCACCCTCGTCAAGGGCGATCATGGTCAGGGCCGGATAGAGCAGGCTGGGTTCTTCCATTTCATGGCGGCTATTACCGAGAGGCTTTCGGGGGGTGGTGCCGTGGCCCGGCATTGGGTGGGCAGGCGCAGCACCGACCAAGCTTGGCGCAGATGCCAGTGGCATGCACGGCGTGCCGGCAGGATCCCTTCATATGAGCCTCCCGATGATCGCCATTTCCCCCAATTCCGACTGAACCTTTGGGCCTCAGCCTAGCTCACTGACATCCACACCTACCAGAACCGGGGTGTTTGCGCCGATCGGCTTTCCATTCTCAAGCAGGCCTGAGGAGGCTGGCAGACGCAGTTCGGAGATACCGTTCGTTTCAGTCGCCGAAAGCCCCCTTGCGTCGTAGCCAAGGCCGCCGATGCGGAAAATCGCACCAGTGGCCGCGACATCCTTCAGTTTTTTTGCCGCGTGCTCGCTCATGGTCGCCACGACCGAGACGTTCAACCCGACCCGAAGCCCGCTGATCATCCCACGAAGAATGCCGGTGTTGCCGAAGAATTTGTCGCGCGAAAACCCGGTTTGGTAGGGTCCGCCTCCCAGAAGCCTCACAAGCGCGCCATTGAACCATGCGCCCGGTCGAACGGGGATGTTGCCCCAAGCGTCAGCATGCAGCTTTATCTGCTGCACTCCTCCCTTTCCGACATGGATCGGAACGCTCGTCGCTTTGCTCCGAGCAATCGAGAATAGCGCCTGCCCAGACCCGGCACTGTCGTCGCTGCCACTCAGATCGATGACGATGGTCGAGGCGAGGTCAGGTTTGCCGGCGACATTGTTCACGAACCCGGAGGGACTTTCCGTGACGATCCAGTCCGGCATCATCCTTGGGCCGTTGGGAAATTGAACCTGGACCTGGTTTGCCGGCAAGGCAAGTGCGGCCTGCGCGTTCTGCACTGCCACGCTTTGGGGAAGTGCCGAAAGAAACAGCGAATAGGCGTCGCTGAGCCGATCGGTCGTTGCTGTGTAAGCGCCCCAGTTATCGGGGTGCTCGGGCACATAAGAGACGAATTCGTAAAGCTTGGCCGACACGGATCCCAAGGGGTCGTCGGGCCAGTCCCAAAGAGAGGCCGGCAGGCAGACCTGCATGGAAACCGGCAGGGAGTCAGGTTTCATGAGAGCCTGCGCTGATGCGCGGCGTCCGACGGGAGGCGCCCAATGATAGCTCCTCGCCCCCCCCACCAACTGGATGGGCCCTTCAAGGCTTTTGGCGAAGCCCTGCGCGAAGCAGTCCAACATTCCGACCATGGCCAATGCTATGCCACAGAACGCACGCCTACAGTGAGACAAATCGAGTCTGACACAATTTTTGAGTGTCCAGATCTGCTCGGGTGTGGTACACAGTCTGGTGGCATGATGCCACGTTGTCGTGCGTGCCGAGTCGCCGCTGATCTCCCTTAATTCCATACCCTTAGCCTGCAGCTTTCATGCTGCGGGGCCTGATCGGTGCGGCTCTTGCACGCGACATTTCACACGGGAGGAACCAGGCCGTGACGATTACCGAAATGGAAGCGACCGCCGCCAATACGCCCATCGACCAGTCTCTGTTTGACCAGACCTATACCGAGATCGAGAAAAAGCTCCTGGGCGCAGGCAAGAACCTTCAGCTTGTGTCGCCGACGATAGATTGGTGGTGGGACACAGCCTCCACCGGCCAGATCGCTCCGCGCGCCTATCAATTGGCAAACAGCATCCCGAAATGGTCGCCTGTCGGTGACTTCTCTCCGGGGGCTTCAGGCCTATACGAGAGCTACGTGCAAGTTCTGCAGCACGTCAATCCCAGCATCCCGCCGGAACAACAGCAGGCCTGGAACGATGCCCACAACCAGCTGATTGCCGCACAGAACAAATGGCAGAACGACCAGACGGCGATGTATCGTGCCTGGGTCGTGGCGACCACCAATCTGCCGCCTGGTGTCCCTGCGCCCGATTTCACCACTTGGCAGAAGGATTCGGGTTGGCTCGGCACCCTGCATGCCGACAGCGTTCAGATCGGCAAGATGCAGGAGAACATGGCCAACATTACCGGCCAGATGGACCCTGAACTGAAGGCTGCACTGGCTGCCTCGGCGATGCCGGCGGACAAGAACGCCCAGAAGGCCGGCTTCACCACCATGGACCAGGGTGACGGGACACTTATCCCGGTCCCGAACTACCTCATCGGCACGTCGGGGCAGGACTGGGTCGCCCTGCTGACAAAAGGCGGCGGAAATCAAAAATCGATCAGCGTCAGCCAGAGTCAGTCCAGCGACAACATGACGAAGAGTTGGGCCGCGTCGCATTTCAGCGTTGACGAGTGGTTCTGGTCCGTCGAGGCCAGCGGCAGCTGGAGCCGGCTGGACATCGACGACTCGGACAAGTCTGTGAGCGCACAGATCGACATGACCGCCACCTGGGTGCAGGTGACCCCCGGGCAGTGGTATGATGGTGCCTACATGAAGACGCTGGCGGGCCAGGGCAACTTCTTCACTCCGTGGACAGCAAAGGGTGGCACTTCTCCGGTCTTCGGCGAGGGAGGCGTCTTGCCGGTCATGATCACCGGGCTCGTGGTGGCCTATCAGCCGTCCTTCACGATTACGATGAGTCAGAACACCTACACCCAGGCCAAGCAGCAGTTCGAGGCGGCAACGGGTGTGCGTATCGGGCCGTTCAGCTTCGGCGGGAGTGGCGGTCACGCCAGCAACACCGTCGACAAGACGGCCTCCAACGGCACGTTCACCGGCAAGTCGACCGCGACCTACCCGTTCATCATCGGCGTGACCGTTGCGCTGCCCGGATTGGAATAATGGCCGCGCTCCCTTGGGCGGCGCGTGATCCTGGGACGCCGGTGCGTCTTCTGATCTTGGCCGGGGCGATCCTTTGCCTGTCCTTCCCCGCCCATGCCGCGGACTACTGGGTGCGCGGTGAGGCCGTCATCCAGGGAGCCGGCGTCCCCGCCGCGTGTCCGGCAGCCGGCACACGCTTCTCGGCTGTTGTCCACGTCACGACCAGCGCCGCTTGTCAGGCCCACAACACCTGTACAGCGGCGAAGGTTCAAGCGGTAAACAACTGGGTCGCGCAGCTGAACCAGCGCAACCTCGGCGTCTGCGTCCAGTTCGTTCAGCAGGCGCATGCTCCGTGCCAATACAATTGCTGAGGTAGGCCTCGCTCGGCATCATGATCAGAACATGCGGCGACCGCGAGGGTCGCCGCATGCAATGGGTCCGGCGCTCGCCAACCAAACTGCAGCGGCAGGATCCGTGCCATTGCGCGCAGCGGTGGCGATGCAGATGGTGCGGTTGCGCCGGTATGACTTGCACGGGTGGCCGGAAGGCGCGACAATGTCGCATGCCTGCAAGATCAATACTCCCCATGCTATTCGCGATGACCTGCCTCGCGCTGCAAGCCGCTGAAGCCGACAACATCACCGGCGGACGGGAACTCTATTTGGACTTCTGTGCCACCTGCCACGGCGTGAACCTGGAAGGCGCACCCGACTGGCAAACACCGGGCCCGGATGGCCAGTTGCCAGCCCCACCCCATGACGAAACCGGCCACACTTGGCACCATGGCGACGCTTTCCTTTTCGGCTATGTGAAGATGGGTGGGCAGGCGGTGCTCGATGACCTCGGGGTACGCTATGACTCTGGCATGCCGCCTTTCGACGGCGTTCTGGGCGACGCTGAGATCGAGGCAATACTGGCCTACATCAAGTCGACGTGGCCGCCGCGCGTTCGGGAGTACCAGGCCGCGCGAACGGCACAGGAACATGCCGAGCGGACTCGCTGAGTATTATCCTAGGCAGGGGCCGGGAAGCGGAGGAGAGGGCCACTCGGTCGGTCCAGGCAACGCAGAGGAGGGTAGGGTGCTCGCATGGTTCGAACGCCATTTCTCGGTGCAGCTTTCCGCTGGGCGATTTCTTCGCAACACGTTGCTGCTCAGCCTTGCGGGCCTGTTGCCGGTGCTTGGCATCTACATCGCGCGCACGCCGGGCTTTGCGGGGCATCTCGCCGGAACGGAGGGGGCACTTGGTCCGTTCCTGCGCCAGATCCTGACGAACGGGCTGCCTGTGGTGGTGGTCGTCAACTGGGCGGCGTTGATTCTTTTTGCCCGAGTGCGGACGGGATCGATCCGTCCCGGAGCGGCGCTCGCCCTCGATTTCGCAGCCCGTATCGGGCTGTTCGCAGCGTTGAACGGTGCGGTCTTCATCGCGTCGGCTCTCGTCTTCGACGCTTTTGGCGGCGATGCGGCGCAGGCGCTCGGCGCGCTCGGACCGACGCTCGCACGCGCCGCTGCCTTTGGCAACCTTGCCGGCGTCTACCTCTACACGACACTGGTCGGCGCCCTGCCGCTCCACATGACGCT
>SLKB01000243.1 GCA_007134805.1 Paracoccaceae bacterium | reverse complement strand
GCCAGCCCCTCGGCGATGGCGGTCTTGCCCACGCCAGGCTCGCCGATCAGCACCGGGTTGTTCTTGGTGCGGCGCGAGAGCACCTGCATCGCGCGGCGGATTTCCTCGTCGCGGCCGATTATCGGGTCGATCTTGCCGTCGCGGGCGGCCTCGGTCAGGTCGCGGGCGTATTTCTTCAGCGCCTCATAGCCTTCCTCGGCCGAGGAGGTGTCGGCGGTGCGGCCCTTGCGCAGGTCGTTGATCGCCGCGTTGAGATTCTGCGCGGTCACCGCGCCTGCATCGAGCGCGTCTTTCGCCTCGGAGCGCACGAGCGCGAGCGCGGTCAGCAGCCGCTCGACCGTGACATAGCTGTCGCCGGCCTTTTTCGAGATCTGTTCGGCCTGGTCGATCACGCGCGCGGTCTGCGGGTCGATATAGATCTGCCCGTCGCCGCCCGAAACCCGGGGGATCTTTGCCAGCGCGATGTCATTGGCCTGCGCGACCCGTTCGGGCGCGCCGCCTGCGCGGCGGATCAGATTGGCCGACATGCCCTGATCATCGTCCAGCAGGGCTTTGAGCAGATGCGTGGGGGCGACCCGCTGATGTTCTTCGCGCAGCGCGATGGTCTGCGCGGCCTGCAGGAAGCCCTTGGCCCGTTCGGTGAATTTCTCGATATTCATCACTGTCTCTCCTTTGACAAGCGCCCGCGTTCCTTGACCGCCTGCCCGGCAGCACGGTCCCTTCGGGGCCTCGGATCAGATGTGGGGAGCAGGCGGTGCTGTTGCAAGATAGGCACAATGCGCGGTGCAAAAAAACCCGGGGGACCCCCGTGGCGAGGGGCTCAGCGCAGCGCGAAGGTGATGCCCGCGGCCAGAACGCCGCCCTGATAGCCGGGCTGGGCGAGCGCGAAGACATTGCGGTAGCGCAGTTGCAGTGCGGGGATCAGCGCGACCGAGCCGAGCGCTACGGGAAAGAACTCGGAATTCTTGCGGTAGTCGGAAAACTGCAGGATCGCGCCGATATTCGCGTCCTGCCCGATTTCCCAGGTCTTGCCGACCAATGCAGTGATCGAGATTTCGTCAAAGCTGTTGAGGAACGCGCCCACCCCGTAGTCGAGCGTCAGGAAGCGGTCCTCCCACACGAGGAGGGCGCCGGGATTGACCTCGTTCCAGCGCGTCCGCCCGAAATCGGCAGGGTCGAGCCCGATATGGCGCGAGGCGAGCGGCAGATAGAGCCGGTCGGGCGCGCGGTCGGGCGCGATGTCCTGCGCAGGCTCCTGCGCCGTGCCGGCGCCGGGAGCGAGCAGCAGCGCGGCCAGCCCGCAGAGCGCCGCGACGCGCCCGCGCCGCCACGCGCGTCTAATCGGCAAGTGCGTGTTCCAGGAACTTCTCGAGCCAGTGGATGTTGTACTCGCCCGAGAGTACGTCGGGCTGCTCGAGCAGCGCGTGAAACAGCGGCACCGAACTGTCCACCCCGTCGATGATCAACTCGCCCAGCGCGCGGCGCAGCCGGGCCAGCGCCTCGGGGCGGTCGCGGCCATGGACGATCAGCTTGGCGATCAGGCTGTCGTAATAGGGCGGGATCGTGTAGCCGGAATAGAGCGCCGAATCCATCCGCACGCCAAGCCCGCCGGGCGCGTGATAGGTCGCAACCGTGCCGGGGCAGGGGGTGAATTTGGGCAGCCGCTCGGCATTGATGCGCACTTCGATCGCGTGGCCGCCCACCTGGAGTTCGTCCTGCGAGAACGACAAGGGCTGGCCCGCGGCCACGCGCAATTGCTCGCGCACCAGATCGACCCCGAAGACCGCCTCGGTGACAGGGTGCTCGACCTGCAGGCGGGTGTTCATCTCGATGAAATAGAATTCGCCATCCTCGTAGAGGAACTCGATCGTGCCCGCGCCGCGATAGCCGATGCGGGCCACGGCCTCGGCGCAGGTGGCGCCGATGCGCGCGCGCGTCTCGGTGTCGATGGCGGGGCTCGGGGCTTCCTCGAGCACTTTCTGGTGGCGGCGCTGCAGCGAGCAATCGCGCTCGCCGAGATGGACGGCATTGCCCTTGCCATCGCCGAAGACCTGGATCTCGATATGGCGCGGCGCGCCGAGATATTTCTCCAGATAGACTTCATCATTGCCGAAGGCGGCCTTGGCCTCGGCGCGGGCCGTGCGGAAGGCGCTGTCAATCTCGGCCGCGCTGCGGGCAAGTTTCATGCCGCGCCCGCCGCCGCCCGCGGTCGCCTTGACGATCACCGGGTAGCCGATTTCGCCGGCAATGCGGCGCGCGCTCTCGACATCGGGCACAGCGCCGTCCGAGCCCGGAACGCAGGGCACGCCCAGCGCCTTCATCGTTTCCTTGGCAGTGATCTTGTCGCCCATCATGCGGATATGCTCGGCCGAGGGGCCGATGAAGGTGATGCTGTGATCCTCGACCACCTGCACGAAGGCCGCGTTCTCGGACAGGAAGCCATAGCCCGGATGGATCGCATCCGCGCCCGAGATCTCGCAGGCCGAGATGATCGTGGGGATATGCAGATAACTTTGCGCCGAGGGCGGCGGGCCGATGCAGATCGCCTCATCGGCCATGCGCACATGCATCGCATCCGAGTCGGCAGTGGAATGCACCGCGACCGAGGCGATGCCCATTTCCCGGCAGGCGCGGATCACCCGCAGCGCGATTTCCCCGCGATTGGCGATCAGAACCTTGTTGAACATGCAAAGCGCGCCTTATTCGAGGATCATCAGCGGGGCGCCGAACTCGACCGGCGCGCCATCGCTGATGAGGATGCGCCGGACGACACCGTCGCGCGGCGCGGGGATGTGGTTCATCGTCTTCATCGCCTCGATGATCAACAGCGTGTCGCCCTCTGACACGCGCGCGCCGACCGAGACGAAATTCGCAACCCCCGGCTCGGATGCAAGATAGGCCGTGCCCACCATCGGCGAGGTGACGGCGCCCGGATGCTGGGCGGGATCGCTGCTTTGGGTGTGCGCGGGTTTCTCGGCCGGTGCCGCGGGCGCGGCTGCGGCGGGGGCAGGGGCGGCGACCGGCTGCGGCGCGGGCTGGGCGTGCAGCTTCGAGACGCGCACATTGAGGCTGTCATTCTCGCCATATTCGCGCTTCACGCTCAACTCTGCGAGATCATTGTCGTTCAGCAGTTCCGCAAGCGCCTTGATAAAGGCGACATCATCCGGGTTGCGGCTGTCAGTCATTGGGGTCCTCGCTCGCTCGGCGTGACGCGTGCGGCGGTGATCCGCCACTGGTCTTCGTGTTGATTGGCGGGTCTTATACTGAACACGGGCGAGAGTGTGAAGCCGGGAATTATTGCGCGCCACCGCTGCGCGCGCCGGTGGTTTCCTCTTTTGCGGCAAAAGTTTTCCTGTATCCTGCGGCCATTGGAGGCGATCCCGATGTACCGATCCCAGCTTACCGGCACCCGGATCCGGGCGCGCCGCAACATGAGAGGTATGCGTCAGGCCGATCTGGCGCGCAGCGTCGGCGTGTCGCCCTCCTTCCTCAACCTGATCGAGCACAACCGCCGCAAGGTCAGCCCCGCCCTGCTCGAAGCCATTGCCGAGGCGCTGGCGATCCCGGCCGACGCGCTTACCGAAGAGGCCGACAGCCGCCTGACCGAAGGGGTGCGCGCCGCCGCGCTGCGCACGGCCGCCGATCTGGCCGAAATGGATCGGATCGAGGAGTTCACGGGCCGCTTTCCGGGCTGGGCGCAGGTGCTGGCCGAGACGCAGTCGCGCGTCGAGCGGCTGGAGCGGGTGGTCGAGCAACTCTCTGACCGGATGACGCATGATCCGCAACTGCGCGAGGCGCTGCACGCGATCATCTCGGCGGTCACGTCAGTGCAATCGACCGCCGCGATCCTCAACGATGCCGAAGGGGTCGATGCCGACTGGCAGGTGCGGTTCCATGAAAACATCCTGGAGGATTCCGGGCGTCTGGCGGAAGGCGCGGTCGCGCTGGTGAACTATCTCGATGCCGCGAACAGCGAGGACATGGGCCGCGCAGCCCCGCAGGAAGAGGTCGAGGCCTGGCTCGCACAGCGCGATTTCCATGTGGCGGAGCTGGATGCGGGCACGCCTGTCGATATCGAGCGCATGGTGGTGGGGCAGGTGGAGCTGTCGGCCTCGGCCTCGCGCAGCCTCGCGCGCGACTGGATGCGCCGCTTTGCCGCCGATGCGCACCGCCTGCCGATGGAGCCGTTCCTCGATGCGCTGGTCGAGGAGGGTCCCGCGCCCGACCGGCTTGCCGCGCGCTTTGATGCCCCGTTCGACGCCGTTCTGCGCCGCATGGCGATGCTGCCGCCCGAAGATCCACGCGCCAGGACCATGCCGCAACCCGGGCTGGTTGTCTGCGACATGTCCGGCACGCTGGTGTTCCGCCGCTCGATCGAGGGCTTTGCCCTGCCGCGCTTTGGCGGGGGCTGCCCGCTCTGGCCGCTTTATCAGGCGCTGCGCCAGCCCTTGCAGCCCTTGCGCGTGACGATGATGACGGCCGGTCGGATGGGGCGGCGCTTCGTGGGGTATGGCTATGCCGCGCCGCTGGGGTCCGCGCGCTTCGACATGCCCGCCGCGATGCAGGCGACCATGCTGGTCCTGCCCGCCGAGCCCGAGCCCGAGCCCGCGCGCCCGCTGCCGGTGGGTGCGAGCTGCCGCACCTGTGCGCAGGCCGAGTGCCCCGCCCGGCGCGAGCCCTCGATCCTGATGGCCGCGGAGTAGCGTGTGCAACCGCAGGTTTTGCCCGCCCGCCCCAGCGCGCCCCCGCCGCCGCCCGCGCCCCCGCAGAGTGCACCCGCACCCCAGCCACCCTTTGACAGCAGGGGTCAAATCCTCAATAACTGTGAGGTTGTCGCGCGGCGGGAGGAGAACGTGCCGCGATGATGGCCTGGCGGGGATGACATGACACGAGCGGCCGGTGCGCGCGGGCGCAAGCCGTCCGGCCATGGCAACCCCGCCACGAAGCCTGACCGGGGAGGGTCTGCGATGGAGAAACGCGTGCTGGTCATCGAGGACGAGCCCAATATCTCGGAAGCGCTGCGCTTCATCCTGACCCGCAATGGCTGGGCGGTGGATGTCAGCGCCGATGGGCTGGGCGCGTTGGCCCGGCTTCGCGCCGACCCGCCCGATCTTCTGATCCTCGATCTGATGCTGCCCGATGTGAGCGGGTTCGACATCCTCAAGGCGCTGCGCGCCGAGGATCAGACCCGCGCCCTGCCGGTGCTGATGCTGACCGCCAAGGGGCAGATGGCTGACCGCGCCGAGGCCGAGCGGCTGGGTGCCACGCGGTTCATGACCAAGCCCTTCGCCAATTCCGAGGTGGTCGAGGCAGTGCGTGAACTCGCCGGATCCTCGGGCGCGCCATGAGTGAGCGCCATGAGTGAACAGGGCGGCAAACCCCCCGAATTCCTGGCCCGGGACAGCTACCGGCTGCGCCGTCTGATGGATGCGGCGCGGATCCTGCCGATCTTCGCGCTGGTGCTGTTGCTGCTACCGCTCATGCGTCATGACCCCGGTGCCGAGGCTCCGGCCACGGCGGGCGAGGGCGTCTATCTGTTTCTCGTGTGGATCGGGCTGATCCTCGTGGCCTTCTTCATGTCGCGCGGGCTGCGGCGCACGCTCGACCCGCCCAAGGGCCCGCCGGGCGCCGCGCCGCCGCCCGCCGCGCGCCCAGGCGGCAGCGAGGCTGCGCCCGAAATCCGGCGCGATCCGGCGGGGGAATAGGGCGATGTCCTTCAACTTCCTCGTGCTGACTTGCCTCGCCTATGTCGCGCTGCTGTTTGTTGTCGCCTCGGCCGCCGAGAAGGCCGCGCAGGAGGGGCGCGCGGGCTGGCTGCGCTCGTCGCTGATCTACACGCTCTCGCTCTCGGTCTATTGCACGGCCTGGACCTTCTACGGGGCAGTGGGCTATGCGGCGCGCTCGGGGCTCGAATTCATGACGATCTACCTCGGCCCCACGCTGATCTTCGTGGGCTGGTGGGTGTTGTTGCGCAAGCTGGTGCGGATCGGGCGGGAAAACCGCGTGACCTCGATCGCGGACCTGATCTCGGCGCGCTACGGCAAATCGAACGTGCTGGGCGTGATCGTGACGCTTCTGTGCATCTCGGCCGGCACGCCCTATATCGCGCTGCAATTGCAGTCGATCTCGCAATCCTTCACAGTGTTCGTGACCGACCCCGAGGGCGCGCATCTGGCGACCGATCGCAACCTGATCGCCTTCTGGGTGGCCGCGGGGCTTGCGTTCTTCACCATCGCGTTCGGGACGCGCAACCTCGATGCCAACGAGCAGCATCACGGTGTGGTCACGGCCATCGCGGTCGAGGCGGTGGTCAAGCTTGTCGCCCTCATTGCCGTGGGCGTGTTCGTGGTGTGGTTCGTGGCCTCCGGGCCGCAGGATATCCTTGCACGCATCGACGCGCAGGCGCTGCCCGAGTGGCAGATCCAGCCCGGGCGCTGGACCGGGCTGATCCTGCTCTCGGCGATTGCGATCATCTGCCTGCCGCGCATGTTCCAGGTGACAGTTGTCGAGAACACGAATGACCAGCACCTGGCGACAGCAAGCTGGGCCTTCCCGCTCTATCTGTTCCTGATCAGCCTCTTCGTGCTGCCCATCGCCGTGATCGGCCTCGAGATCATGCCCGAGGGCACGAACCCTGACATGTTCGTCCTCACGATCCCGCTCGCGCTGGGGCAGGACGGGCTCGCGCTTTTGTCCTTTCT
>SLKB01000237.1 GCA_007134805.1 Paracoccaceae bacterium | reverse complement strand
TGGCCTCATCTGCCCGGGTCATTGCATATCAATCCCTGTCGCGCCAACACCTGCCAGCCTTCCATCTCAATACGCTCGGCACGGAGCAGGGTTACACTCTAGCACAGCGACTCCAGATTTTTCTTGTGACCCGGATGTAACTTTTGCTGCGAATCGGACGTAGGGGAAAGCACGCCACGGCCATGCGACGTCTCGTCGGATCGGAGCGTGCGCTGACATAACCAGATCAGGAGAGGGTACTCATGCAACCGAATCCAGAAGCCGCCCCGTGCCAGTGTCGCTGTCGCTGCAAACCGCACCTCAGGTCGAGCACCGCGCTGGCGCTGGCGCTCGGCATGGGGGCTATGAGCCTCGGTGGCGCGGGCATGCTTCTTGGGGTCGCAGCCCCCACTACCGCCCATGCCTGCGCGGCCAATCCCTGCGCGGCTTGTGGCCCATGCGCTGCCTGCAGCCCGGGTGCTGCCTGTGACCCGTGCGGCCCCTGCGCGGCAGGGGCCGGTGATGCCACTGGTTGTTTCGTGCCCCGCCTGCAGGAGGCTTCCGCCAATCCCTGCGCAGTCGATCCCTGTGGCCCCTGCGCCCCGGCGGCCTGCGACCCCTGCGCAGCGATGGACTGTGCCGCCGCCCCCTGCGCGGCCGACCCGTGCGCGGCAAACGCCTGTGCCGCCAATCCCTGTGCGGTCTGCGATCCCTGCGCCCCCTGTGCCGCGATGGCGTGTGCGGCCTGCGGCCCCTGTGGCCCATGCGCGGCCGGTGCCCCGCCACCCGAGGTCAGCGACGAGGAATTGCAGGCGCTCTACGACTGCATGATCGAGATGACGACCGCGATGGAAGCCAGCGGGCAGGCGCAGCCGATCCTCGCTTCCTGGTCGGAATCAGAGCGCGACGAAGGCCGGGATTTCGCGGCATGGACAAATTTTGCAGCCACGCCCTATATCTCGTTCACCCATGGCGAACGCTTTGCCACCAATCACGCCAATCCGGTCGCGGCCGAGGTTTACGGCCTCTATGAGGATATCGAGGAAATGCCCGTGCGCGGCATTGTTGCCAAGCCGACCTTCAGCATCGGCGACGATGGTCAGGCCTATTGGGAAACGCTGTTCCTGATGGAAAAGGCGGAATCCGGCGTCTCGCCCGACACCAATGACTGGATCTATACTGCGATCATGCCCGATGGCAGCCTGATGGGCCGGACACTGGGCGAAAACTCGGACGGCATGTATTTCTGTGCAGCCTGCCATATGGGCTCGAGCGACGGCACGGATGATCTGCTGTTCATGGAAGAGCAGTATCGCGTGCAGAACTGATATTGCGTTGCCGGGGCACAGGCGTGCCCCGGCGCACCTTCCTTTTCCGGGCCCGATTATCGCGGCCCGAACGCCCGGCAGCCCATTGATGACACGCTTCGCGCGCCTCGCCCTTTACCTCGCCCTGATCCCGCCGTGCTGCGCGACGGCGCTGGCCGATAGTGAACCCTATATGAGCCTTGAGTTTGCCGATGCGCCCGCGCAATTCCAGCCTGTGCCCCGCCGGGCCGGCATGACCCGCTTCTCGATGCTTGATGCGATCAGTTTCGAGGGGGCGGCCGGGCCCGCGCGGCTGGTGGTCGAAATCGGCCTGCCCCCGCGCGCACCCCTCGATGCGACGCCCGTCGATGCGCGCGTCACTTACCGGCCCGATGGTTTCACCGATTACTGGCAGACCATTGGCATGCCTCGCGCCGGAGAGTTCACCTTCACCCAACTCGATCTGTCCGGGCCGCGCCCGCAGATCGCCGCAGAGTTCCGCGTCACGCTCTGCCAGCGCGCGTCGGTGATGGTGCTCGCCAACACCGAGGCCTGCCGCCAAGATGTCGGAACTTTCGCGACGCAGTTGCAGATCGACTGAAAAAAGGAGAGAGCATGTTTCGCCTTGCCACCCTCGCGCTGAGCGCTGCGCTGATCGCCGCCCCGGCCCTGCCCGAGGTGCCGTCCTCGTGGCGCGCCGAATTCCCGAAGACCGATTTCGACACTCACAGTGTCGATCTGTCGGAAATCCGCTCGGGCGGTCCGCCGCGCGATGGCATCCCAGCCATCTGGGAGCCGTCCTTCATCGATGTCGCTGACGAAACCCGGATCGATCCGCGCGAGCCAGTCATGACCTATGAAGCCGAGGGCGCAACCCCGCGCGCCTATCCGATCCGCTATCTGATGTGGCATGAGATCGTGAATGATGTCGTGGGCGACAAACCAATCGCGGTCACGTTCTGCCCATTGTGCAACTCGGCGATGATCTTCGACGCGCGGATCGACGGCGCGCGCCATACCTTCGGCGTCTCCGGCAAGCTGCGCCATTCCGACATGGTCATGTATGACCGCGAGACGGAAAGCTGGTGGCAGCAGGCCACTGGCGCGGGGATCGTGGGGCAGCACACGGACCATCACTTGACCCTGCTGCCCGGCTGGATGGAAAGCTGGGCCGACTTCGGCGCGCGCAACCCCGATGGTCTTGTCATGGACGAGCCTGCGTGGCGCCGTGCCTATGGCTCCAATCCTTATGTCGGCTATGACAGTTCGGTCCGCCCGTTCCTCTATCAGGGCGAAGACCCGCCGCATAACATCTCGCCGCTGGCCCGCGTTGTGCGGGTGGAGAACCGCGCCTGGACCTTTGCCCGCCTGCGCGAGGAAGGTGAGATCCGTGAGGCCGGTGTGGTGCTGAGCTGGGCACCGGGCCAGGCCTCGGCGCTGGACAGCGGCAGAATCGCGCAGGGGCGCGATGTGGGCACTGTGCGGGTGCGCGACGAGGCAGGGCGCGACCTGCCCCATGACGTCCCTTTCGCCTTCGCTTTCCACGCGCTCTTTCCCGAGGGCGAATGGATGCTAGCACAGTAGCGCGGCCAAAGGGCGGGACGGTTACGCCATGTCCTGCGCGTTGGCCTGAAGAAGCGCGCGATCGATCGCATCGTCGCGGGCGGCCGTGTCGCGGCGCAGCGCCTTACGGATGGCGGCGGCCGGAAGGCGCTCTGGCTCCAGAAGGCCTAGTCCCTTAAGCGGCAGACGCCGGGTTTCCACCCCGTTCAGCCAAGTGGTCTGGGCCAGCGTGACATGGCCCTCGAAGCTCTCCGGGGCGGCAGAAAACCCAAGCCGCGCCAGAGCGGGATATGTCTTCCAGGCAGAGCTGTAGACCGACATCGCTTCTGGGGCGCCGAGCGCCAGTTGATCACCGATCATCGGGCTGCCGTAATGAACCCCGAGCGGGCGCTCGACCCAGATCAGGGCGTGCTTGCGGCAGGCCTGCGCAAGATCGGCCCATGCGAAGGCCGCGAGGCGCAGCCCGTAATCGGGGCGTATGCGCAGGATGAGATCATGCTCTGCGCCGCTGTCTTGCGCAAGCCGGTGCGCGGCCCAGATCTTGTAGTGCATCTTGTCCTGATTGGAAAAGGCTGCAAAGGCAGGGGCGCTTTCGTCCTCGACGACCACCGCGCGGGCCTTGTAGGTCTGGCGCAGCGCGTTTTCGCTGACGGTTCCGCCCACATCGAGTGCCGCGAAAAGTGCGGGATAGCGCGCCTGCATCGCCTCATAGCCTTCAAGCGTGCCAAAGTTCCGCCACGCCGCGCAAAAGGCCGTGCCATCGAACGGAAGCTCCGCACGGAAAGGCTGCGCGCCGGCGCGCCCGATGCGCGCCCATGTATGAACGAAGACGTCATGGGCCACATGGGGCAGCAGGATGCGCCGCCAGGTTGCCAGCGCGGTCCGGTAGCCGCGCAGTTGACCCGAAACACAGACAGCGACACGGATCGCGCGGTCGCGGCGCGCGAGGAAGGGCGCGTAATGCGCGGCAAGGTTGCGCGCGACGTGCAGCGCCTGAGAGGGCCGGTGCTCGATCCGCGCGAGCGGGGATGGCGGGGCGATTGTGGACGCAGTGGCGGACCGCGCGGCCGCCACTTTGACCACAGCTGCACCGAGGCCCAGCGCCTCGGCCGTGTCCTTGTCCAGCACGCTTCCGGGTTTCCAGTGGCGCAGGATCAGGCTGCGGGCGGCGGCCGTCTCGGCCGTCTTGTCATCCGCGTAATTCGCGGCAGGAAGTGCACGTTGAAGGCTGTCCAGCAGGTCGCGATTGCGCGGATCAGAAAAAGCGGACGGGGCGCCGAGCCATTCAAGAAGCAGCAGATGCCGCAGCCCGAGTGCGGGCTCGGCGTCCCGGATCTGCGCTGCCGTGCAGTATCGCTGCAAGAGATCGGCCCGGTTCATAGCGAAGTGATGCGCGTTGAACATCACGCTGTACGGCAGCGCCAGATCGGCGCGCGCGAAGAACGGGAACGCCTCGAGATGCCAGCGCGAGAGTTGCGCACGGGGCACGATGTCCTCAAGGTAGCTGCGCGCGACAAGGAGGAAGATCAGCAGCGCGCGCCCAGGCGGGCCGTCGGCCAGCATGGCCCTGATCGTGGGACTGACCGCCGCGCTCACGGCCCTGGCGGCGCGCGCATTGTCCGAGGTAAGAAGGCTCGCGACCCCGTGATGGAAGATCAGCGGACGCGCAGCGCAGTCGTTCTGAAGCAGCACCTGACGATAGTGGTCGGCCCGCGCGTGCGTCGTCTCGATGTGGGTGTCGGCACTGGCGGCCGCTGCGAGTGCTTCGAACGTCTTGCGGTAAAGCTGCGGGTCGGCGCGCAGATCCGCCCGCGCGCCGACGAGTTCATCGAGCGCCTCAAGGGCCGCACTGTCGGTGATCTTGGCATCGACCTCTGCGATCAGCGGGCTGTCCGCGCCGCCCCTCATGCGGTCGGCCCGAAAGCCGGGCGAGCGCGCAGCGCCTCATATTCGGCGGGCGTGCCACAAAAGCGGATCGCATCGGCCGCGACCGGCGCGTAGCGGATGTCGCAGCCGCGCGCGAGCGCGATATTGTAGAGCGGAGCGACATAACGCTCACCGCCCTGCAGGCTTGCCGGATCCTGCCCCGCGGTCGCGTCAAAGAGATCAAGGAAGAGATCCGCGCGGCGGAAGTGATAAAGCCCGTCCGAGCACAGGTTCGAGATCCGCACCTTCTCGGCGACCTCGATCACGCGGCGGGCCTCTTGTGCGGCAGGGTCGGGGCGCACGAAGGACCAATGCGCGCCCGGCCCCTCGAACACCTCAAGATAGCCGTCGATCGCCATGCGATCGACGCGGTCGGGATGGCGGAAGCCAGGACGGAACGTGTCGATGTTGAAGATCGTGACCGGCGCATCGGCGGTCATATCGGCCGCGCGAAGGCCTGCGGCCACAGTCTCTGCTTGCCCCGCGGTCTGCTGCTCCAGCACGACGAGATCGAGCGCAGAGGCGGGCAGGCCGAGCCGGGCGCACTGGTCGCGGACGAATTCGGGCGTCCCGGCGATGTCGCGGCAGATGATCAGGAAGCGTTCCTGCCCGAAAAGGGCGGCGAAACTGCCCAGCGCATGGGCGAAGACACTGTGGCCATGCAGATCGAGCATGTATTTGGGCACTGTGTAGCCAGCCTTGAAGAAGCGACTGCTGAGCCCGGCCATGGGAAGGACGATCACGCCGCAGCCCTCCGATCGCCACGCGCTGCGAGGGTCAGGCCAGTGGCCAGGAAATGGCGCTGCAGATCGGGCTGGTCGTGATGCAGCGGCAGCATCGACAGGAACAGAAGCGCGGTCAGGGCGCGCAACTCGTCGCGCCCGACGCCACAGGTTTCGGTCACGAAACCCGTGTAGATGTCGGCCAGCGTCGCGTGCTCGTCATGCTCCTCGATCTCGAAGCGCCAGCGACGCGGGCCAATTTCCCAAAGCCGCGACCGGCCCAGCAGGATCTTGTCATATTGCCCCAAGGTGGAATGGGCGAGCTTGGCAAGATCATAGCGCAGATCACCGTAGAGGCAGAACTCGCCCGTGGCGAGCTGGCCGCGCGGGTCGATGCACATCACCCGGCGGGCGGTGAAATCGTAGAACATGTTGCCAAAGAAGAGATCGCCGTGCCAGAAGCGGATATGGTCGGGCCGGGTGGGCGGCACGCGGGCAATCAGGCCTTCGACCACGTCGCGCAGGGGTGGATGAACGGTACCGTTGATCTCGATCCGGTCGTCGAGGCTGATCCCGCTCTGGGCGCAATAAGCGGCCAGGCGCGACCATGTCTTGTCCACGATCATGCTCTGGAAGAAGTGCGCCGCGAAAGCGTCCGAGGCCTCGGGCGCGCCCTCGGGCGGGCGGATCGCCTGGCATTTCGTCACGAATTCCAGACAGGCCGAGACGATCTCGAGCCAGCTCGCGAGCGGCAGGGCGCCGAACACCGACAGATCGCTCAGGAGCGGCGCATAGAGGTATTCAACCCCGTAGCCGGCCTTGTGGTCCCGCTCGATCCGGCCGCCATAGCGGGGGGCATGCAACCGCAGGGGCGCGGGAAGGTTCTCATACCAATGCGCTTCGGCACGGATCTTCGCGGTATCGGCCGAGCGCTTGATGAGCATGTGGTCTTCATAGACCAGCTCATTGAACACGCGCTTGACCTGGATGTCCTTCTTCGACTGAAACAGCAGCGGCAGATGGCCAAAATCGAACCATGCCTCGGCTTCAACGCAACTCAGGGTTCGGTGCGCATTATAGTAGCGCAGTGCGCTCACGATCGTTGCCTCTTCGCAGGCACGGGCCAGCAGTTCGGGATCGGCGAAGGTGAAATAGCCGCAGACCACACGGCGCGTATCGAGCCGGCTCGGCGGGTCGTCCGAGATCTCGAGCGTGCCATCGGGCGC
>SLKB01000198.1 GCA_007134805.1 Paracoccaceae bacterium | reverse complement strand
TTTTCACCAGATCGCGCCGGGACTGATATCGGTCAGCCTGGCGGGCGCGCAGTGATGTCATGGTCTGCATCAGCGACCGAATCCTCGCTCGCAAAGCCGTTGTCCCGACATCAGCGACACCACCAGAACTGCCGCCAGAAGGCGGGCGCGCAACCCCGTGTTGCGCCGATGCGCGCGGACAACATTCAAGGAAATCGACATGTCGATGACATTCAAGACGGGCGCGACCCTGGGCGCGCTGCTTCTCGCCTCCTCTGTCTCTGCGCAGACATCCGCGACCGCGTATACCGAGCTGAACCTGCGCGCGGGCCCGGCCGTGTCCTATGCGATCATCGGGGTCATCCCCGCCTCGCAGGCGGTGGCGGTCGATGGCTGCCTCGCGGCGTCCAACTGGTGCCGCGTGTCCTATGGCGGGATGGATGGCTGGGCCTCGGGCGAGTATCTGACCGCGATGGTCGAATCCCCGATCCATGCCAATCGCGAACGGCTCGCGGTCCAGACGATCACCTATGACAAAAGCCCCGATGGCGCGGTAGGTGGCGGCATGGCCGGCGCCGTTGCCGGCGGCATTCTCGGCGGGCCTGTGGGCGCGCTGGTGGGTGCAGCGGTCGGCATGGGGCTTGGGTCAGCCGCGACCCCCAGCGAACGCGTGACAACCTATGTCATGCAGAACCCGGTCGAGCCGATCCATCTGGAAGGCGAGATCGTGGTGGGCGCGGGCATCCCTGAAACCGTGACACTCGCCGAAGTGCCCGAGAGCGAGTATTACTACGCCTATGTCAACGGCAACCGCGTTCTGGTCGAGCGTGAAGAGCGCCGCATCGTCTACATCGTGCGCTGAGGCCGCGCGTTGATCGCAGCGATCGACGCCTGACCCCATGACAAAGGCGACCCGGGTTTCCGGGCCGCCTTTCTTCTCAGCATCCTGACGCGGCAGCAAGAAGGCTGCGCGCCGCTCAGAACGGTCGCACAAGCGTCGTGATCCGCCGCACGGCAACGCGCCGGTTCAGGCGCTCGGCGCTCTCGGTCGGGATCTTCAGGAAACGCTCGCCATATCCCTGAACGATGAGGTTTTCCGCGCCGACCCCGAAATACTCGCTGAAGGCAAGCGCCACGGATTCAGCCCGGCGATCCGACAGCAGCAGATTGTATCCCGCGTCCCCGACAGCATCGGTATGCCCCTCGACAAGGAACAGCTCGGTCGGATCTTCAGCCACGAGATCGCGCATCAGCAGGCCCATATCCCGCAGCTGCTCTGCCTGCGCTGGCGCAATGGCGGCGGAGTTCGTCTCGAAAGTGATCCCGCCCAGATTGATCTCGGGGGCCAGCGCGCGGACTTCCACGATCTCGCGCACCTGCCGCAGGCTGAAGCTGCGGCCAATGTCGCGCCGGTCGGCGGCCAGCAATGCACGCCGCAGGGCCTCGCGGTCGGTCGTTTCCTGAAAGTCGATCGTGTCGCTGATCGGGGGCGGCAGATCGCCCAGGATCACGGGCTCGAAGTCGCGCGTATCGTCGATCAACAGATATTCCCGCCCGTCCGGTTCGACGCGGACACGCCGCAGCGCGCGACCATTGACATCGCGCACAGTGACGATCCGCGTGCCATCTTCGCGGATCACCTCGGTCCGGGTAGAGCCGTCGGTGAACCGCTCGGTGCGCAGTTCCGCACCGGGCGCGCGCAACAGGGCGTCATCATCCTTCAGCACAGAGTAGGTGCCTGCGTCATCGACCACGATGACCCTGTCGCCGCTCTGCGACTGGACGCGCTGACCGTTCTGCAGAACTGCCCCGACAACGACCGCGCCCAGGGCCAGCAGCCCCGCGCGCTCCAGATCGCTCAACCCGCGGTCTCTGGGGGCGGCCGGAGCGCGGGTCTGCCCATCGGCGCTGCGCGCCGGTTCCGCGGCGCCGAGGGCCCGGAACTCTTCCTGGCTTGACCGCGCCTCCTCCTCGGTCAGGGTTTCCGAGGTCACTTCGCTGGGCGCGTCAGTCGCAGTATCAGAACCGGCGATGGTCGCCTCGACGGGTGCATCGACGGGTGCATCAGCGGGCGCGTCAGCCGCAGCCTGCGGCGCAGCGGTGGCCTCATCCTGCTGCACGCTGTCTGCGGCATCATCGACGGCATCATCCGCGGCGGCGGCGTCATCGGCCGCGTCCTCCGCAGCGGCGTCGTCGCGCAGCGCATCCTGTGCCAGCCGCGCACGCGCTTCAGCCTCCTCGGCCTCGGCCTGCGCCGCGTCGGTCTCCGTCTCGGTTGCGGTCTCGGTCTCGGTCTCGGCGATGGGCGCCGCGTCATCGCTCGCCTCAAGCGCCTCGATGAACACGCGGCAATCCTGCGGGTCGGTTATGCCTTCCGCCGCGCAGAGCACGCCCTCGGCCGCGCCGTCGCCCGGCTCGGGCAATCCGGCCGCATCATCCGCGCGCACGCCGTCACCGGATTGCGCCATCATGGGCAGCGGCTGAACCAGGGCAAGCACCGCAAGGACAGCGGTCGTCGATCTGAGCGAGGTCTGTTTCATCTTCAGTCCAATTCGGGATGGGGTTGCACATGAGCGTCAGCGATATCTTGACCGGCCAGCGGCGACATGCGTTCGCAAAGCCCGCGCGCGCGCCGTGCCCTCGGCATGGCCAAGCGTGCCTCAAGGATACTGCAGCGCGATCCTGGCCAGACTGATCGAAGTCAGCCCCGGCCGCGCGAAAGCCTCCCCGCACGCCGCGCACCTGATCACCCGGATCCGATGAAGAAGGTCTGCACCAGAAAGTAGACAAGCGCTGCAAAGGCGATGAGCGGGCCCATCCGCGGACGCCTCAAACCGGCCGGCAGCGCATTTCCCACACCCGGCTTGGCGTTGGAGGCTGTCGGCAGCAAGGCGACAAGCCCCGGAATGGTCGCGCGCGGATCGCGCGCGCCGACGGGCACGTCGGAAAAGCGCGCCATGAGCCCCTCGAGCCGGGTTTGCGCGGCAGCACTGGACAGGGCCGACAATTCCGCGGCCTCGTCCCAGGGGTCGCGCCCCAGACGGGCCAGGGCCGACAGGACACTCACGGAGTTTCCTGCCTTGTCGTGACCAAGCACAGCATAGAGAAAGTCATCAAACGGGGTGCCCCCCTGACGGAAATAATCCATTCTGGACATGCGATCCACCTTTTCAATGAAATCCGGGGCTGTGCGACACTGCAGCCTGCCAAGGGGGCAGTCGCGTCGACCAAGGTCCAGCCCCTGTCATTTCCTGACTATAGCCCGGAACACCCGCGGCGCGGCTGATCCAGATCAGTGCGCGCGCGCTCGCGGAACCCCTCGGCGCGGGCGACCAGCCCGGGCCGCGCCCGACCCTCCCCCCGGGAGGGCGCAGTGCAACGGTGGCAAGCAGCACATCGGCCGGAGGGGCCTGGCTGGCATAAAGCACCGCCGCTCCAGCGTGCCAAAGCGCCCCCCCAGGGTCGGGCGCGGCCCTCAGCACGAAGATCAGACGGCAGCTCGCAAACTCTCTGCCAGACCGGCCGCGCCCCACCTGCTTTTTCGCAAGCCCGCTAACGTCGATCAGTGTCACCCGCGATCCACCGCCATAGAGTCAGGATCAACCCGAACGCTCATAGGCGCTGCAGCCGAGACCGCATGCAGCATTCAGGGCCGTCTCAGGCGTCACTGCACACGGAGATCCGACATGCCGCTCCTCAATCTGATCATTACCCTCATCGTCGTGGGCGTTCTGCTCTGGCTCGTGAACACCTACATCCCGATGGATCGCAAGATCAAATCCATCCTGAACGTCGTCATCGTGATCGCGGTGATCCTGTGGCTGCTCAGCGCCTTTGGCGTGATGGGCAACATGTCCGGCATGCGGGTCGGTGGCTGAAACCCGGTGGGCCCAAGCGCGAAGGAAAGCTGACGATGGACGTCCGGACAACATGGTCAAAGGTGACCTTCGCGCAGCCATTCTCATTGCCGGGATCGGATCTGGTATTCCCGCCCGGCGCCTATGATCTCGTCGTCGAGGAGGAACGCCTGCAAGGGCTGACCTTCGACGCCTATCGCCGCACCAGCGCCTATCTCGAAGTCCCGGCAGACCCGCGCTTTCCTGCACGCAGGGAAATGCGCCCGGTCACCGATGCCGATCTGCGACAGGCCGGCGGCCAGTCGCCCGTTCCGGGTGCCGGGTCCGATGCGCCGCGCGGATAACCCGAAAGACGCGGAGCAGTCCGACGGCACCGGGCAGATCCGCGAACGCAACGGGATCTGGGTTGTCACGATCGGCGGCATCTGGCGCGGCGACTACATCCGGCGCGAGCATGCTGTCGCCGCAGTCAAGGCCGCGCGGCACGATGTGCCGCGCCCGCGCAGATGATGCCCCGCACAGCCCTCCGCCAGGGGTCGAGCGCCCGGGCCCCGCACGCCCCCGGGGCTGATCCGACCCCGCAAGGATCCGGCGCGCGCGCCGCGACGCCCCCCGGCGCGCAGGACATCCGGGCACGATTTCCCATCCGGCGCGGGCTGCGTGACAGCCCATGCCCGACCCGACGCAAGGAGCGCAGACCATGACCGACCCCCCCCTCGACGATCTCGGCCCCACCAGATCTCCGCGCGATGTCCCGACCACGCGCGAATGCCTCCGCTGCAAGGCCGTCTTCCAGAGCGAAGGTTTCGGCGAACGGGTCTGCGCGCGCTGCAAGGGTTCAGCGGCCTGGAAGACCGCCCTGCCGTTGCGCGGCGACGGGTCGCGTCAGCGCTGAGCATGCCCGACATCCGCATCCTCCACAGAACCGCCTATTTCTACCCCGCGCCCGTGTCGCTGGGCCCGCACCGCATGATGCTGCGCCCCCGAGAGACGCGCGAGCTGAAGCTCCTGTCCTTCGAACTGCGCATCTCGCCCGAGGCGGATGTCACCTGGGCCCATGACGTCGCGGGCAATTCCATCGCGACCGCGTCTTTCCCGGCCCTGTCCGATCACATCGAGATCGAGAGCACCACGACACTGGCCCTGAGCAGCCCGCAATGGCCCGTCTTCGCGATCGCGCCATCGGCGCAGACCTACCCGTTCCGCTATTCGGACGCGGACTGGACCGATCTTGGTGCCCTGGCCATGCCGCAATATGCCGATACCACAGGCCGGCTGAACGCCTGGGTCGCGGGCTTCGTGATGCGACCGCCCACGGATACGCTCTCGTTGCTGCAGGACATCAGCACTGGCGTGTCGCAGCAGATCGCCTATCAGACCCGCGAGGACATGGGCACGCAAGGCCCGCTCGAAACCCTCGACCGCGGCTGGGGGTCGTGCCGCGACTTCGCGGTGCTCTTCGCCGAAGCGGTGCGCTCGCTGGGCCTTGGCGCGCGGATCGTGTCGGGCTACCTGTTCGACCCGATGCAGAGCCTGATCGGATCGGCCGGGCAGGGCTCGACCCATGCCTGGGTCGAGGTGTTCCTCCCCGGCGCGGGCTGGATCTCGTTCGATCCGACCAACCGCTCCATGGGCGCGGCCAACCTGATCCCGGTCGCCGTGGCGCGCCACATCACGCAGGTTGCACCAGTGACGGGCAGTTTCCACACCCTGCAGGGCGATCAGGCGCGGATGGAGGTTGCCATCACTGTCGAGCCCCTCGGCGCCTGACGCGCAACGGGCCGCATCGCCCGGTCCGCGGCGCCGCGCGCAACTGCGCGAGGATGGTCTCCTTGGTGACGGTCATGCGGCGGGGACTCCCCTGCCCTGTCTCGGTTCAGTTTCGACGCCGCCAGAGCGCCCAGGGCAGCGGCAGCGCCACGACCACCAGCAGGATCGCCAGCCATTCCAGCGCCGCGCGCCCGCCTGCCGGCGGGTGTTGCGCGTAAAGCCAGTCGGCGATCACCCCGTGTTCGCCCGCCGCGACCTCGGCGCCATTGAGCAGATCCATCCGCCAGACCGTTGCCCGCCAGCCGAGCCAGCCCTGATTGGTCGCGCGATAGGTCTCGGCGCTGTGACAGCTTGCACAGCGCGCCTCGACGAGCTGCGCGCCAACCGGGCGCGCGGCCGCTTCCGCCTCCGCAAGGCGACGCGCGTCGGGCTCCTCGGCCGACAACTCGGCGGGCGGCACCTCATAGTCGGACGGGTCCATCTCGGCGCGCGCGGGCAGTGCCAGACACAGGGCGCACAGGAAAAGGCTCAGGCGGATCATCCGGCCGCGCAAGCCGCGCATTTGCGGCACTGCGCAAGCGCCCAGCCGCACGAGCGTCGCCGCCACGGCCGCTTCCAGCACGCCCGCATCCAGCCTGCAGCCGCGCGCATGGGGGCCGCGATCCTCGCTGATGCGCAGCACCGGGCCATCGGGCAGGATATGGACATCCATGTCGCAGACGGGCCGGTCGGCGCGGGGCGGGAATAGGCGTCGCTGGCGGTGGTGTCGGTCATCTCTCAATCTCCCCTGCGCCTGACCTCCGCCAGGGCGGCATGGTGCCGCCCCGGCCATGGTCATGTCAACCACTCACGCAGCGACGGGCGCGCCTTCGGGGGCGGGCCCGGGCGGCATGTCCGGTCATGAACAGGCAGGGCGGCGGCACCAAGGTCTCGCCGAGCTTGAGGAAGAACTCCGCGCCCGAGGCTCACGAACCGCTCCCGGTCTGCCAGCCGTCGCGCGGTGGCGTTGCGATCCTCGACCGCGCGGTGCGCGATATCAGCTCTGCTCCCTCGGCTTCGATCCGCGGATCGCGGTTTCCTCCAGCGGGAACCAGTGTTTCGTGCGGTTGGCGAACCACAC